>CAYQMB010000048.1:12984-20377 GCA_964418565.1 uncultured Bacteroidales bacterium
TTTAATCACAAAAATATCAGATTGATTCTTTATTTCGGAATGCGATAAATCCCATGCCTGCGGTTCTCCGTCTCACCCTCATTATCTTCACTTCGAAATTCGAAATTCGACATTCGACATTCGTCATTCATCATTCCATCGTTTAATCACAAAAATATCAGATTGTTTCTTTATTTCGGAATGCGATAAATCGCATACCTACAGTGCTCCATCACTCCGTCTTCACTTCGACATTCATCATTCGTCATTCATCATTCAATATTCAACATTCAACTTTCCACCTTCCCTCACATCATCTCCACAAACCGCTCCATGCCTTTCACGGCTTTTTCTTTAATCACATGTACACCGGAATCCACCTGTACATCTCCCGGATCGATCAAGAAAACACGGCAATGCGCCGGGCAATAATGCAGCAAACCGGCTGCGGGGTACACGTTCAGCGACGTGCCGATCACCAGCAGAACATCCGCCTCACTGACAATGTCCACGGCTTCATTCATGGCCGGTACAGCCTCGCCAAACCACACCACATGCGGTCTCAATTGCGATCCAAGCTCACAGGTGTCGCCCATATTCAGTTCTGCACCTTCAATGTCGTATATCAGGGTCGGATCTTTCGTGCTTCTGGCCTTGCGAATTTCACCGTGCAGGTGCAACACCCTCCTGCTCCCGGCCCGCTCGTGCAAATCATCCACATTTTGTGTCACCACTTCCACATCAAAATCCTTTTCCAGATTTGCAATTTTCCGGTGAGCGCCGTTTGGTTCTGCCTCCAGTACCTTCTTCCGCCGCATGTTATAAAAACGGAGCACCAGCTCAGGATCACGCCGCCATGCATCCGGACTGGCCAGATCGGTAACATCGTATTTTTCCCACATACCACCGGCACCACGAAAGGTGTCAATCCCGCTTTCCTGACTCACACCGGCACCCGACAAAACAACCAGTTTTTCTTTCATGCGCTTTTTATGCTAAAGCTACAAAAAATCAAATGCTTTAACAAATGGTTCGGAATGAAGCGGATGAGTAGTCGGGCGCAGAAAAAATTTCAGGTTTATGTCAGCATGGTCTCCGTCTGCGGCATGTCGGGGTAAGCCTTCCTGCCCGTCAGTGTTAATTTTTTTGGCAGGCAGGCGGGCGCCAGTGCGCATAGAAGAGTACGTAGTGCTTTTTGAAATCTTTCCAACATTTGCTTCTTGAGGAAGCATTTTCAGGGGTAATATTGCTTTTGTCAAGAGCAATATTGTGCAAATTTCTAAGAATTTTGGTAAAAGGACAGGCACTTGCTGAATGCATCCTCCGGCATGTAATGGTAGTGTTCGATTTATAATTTTAGGGAGAATCATGTCTTGTTTGGTGTTTTCAGGGTATTCCGCCATCTGGTAACATTCACTTGTTTTTCTGTCAGAATTTTTTCTATTTTCACCTCGTGAAAAGAAAGCTGTGTGTTATGAAAACAATTGTTGATCTTTTTGAAGATAGTGTAAAACACTTTGCGGACAATCCTTTCCTGTGGGAGAAACAAGACGGAATCTATCAGCCCACCAGTTATAAGGAAACTAAGAATGAGGTTGAAATCATCGCCGCAGGTCTGGCGGCCATTGGTGTTCAACCCAAAGATCATGTGGCTTTGCTCAGCGAAGGCAGAAACCAGTGGGTCATCAGTGAACTGGCTATACTGTACAATCACGCTGTGGATATTCCGCTATCCGTGAAGCTGGAAGCCAAAGAAATTTTGTTTCGCATCAACCATTCCGAAGCAAAATACCTGATTGTATCGCAACAGCAATCGCACAAAATTGATAAAATCAGGGACGAGCTTCAGCATATAGAAAAGATCATCTACCTGGATAATAACGCCCCTGAAGGCAAAAACAACATCAGCTATGCGGATTTAAAAAAAATGGGAGAGGAGCAGCTCGGCAAAGCCCCGGATACCATCAGCGAGCGCAAAAAACAAATTACAAACAACAGTTGGGCCAACATTACCTATACCTCGGGTACCACGTCTGATCCCAAAGGCATCATACTTACACACCGGAATTACACTGCTAATGTGGAACAGGCCTACAGTCTGATGGATATTCCGGAGCATTATAAAACGCTTCTGATTTTACCGCTGGACCATTGCTTTGCTCATGTGGCCGGCATATACAGCTTTATGGGTAAAGGGGCCTCTATGGCTATGGTGGAAACCGGAAAAACTCCCCTGCAGACGCTGAAAAATATCCCCAAAAACATCCGTGAAATAAAACCACACCTCTTGCTGAGTGTTCCGGCCCTTGCCAAAAACTTTAAAAAGAACATCGACTCCGGTATTCGTGAAAAAGGCAATGTAATGAACAGCCTGTACAAAACAGCGCTCAAAAATGCATACAAATACAATAAAGAAGGATTCAATAAAGGTAAAGGCCTCAGTGCGCTGAGAGCACCTCTGAACTGGCTTTTCGATAAAATTCTGTTTAAAAAAATCCGGCAGGTGTTTGGCGGCAACCTGAAATTTTTCATTGGTGGAGGAGCTTTGCTTGATATTGAGCTGCAACGTTACTTCTACGCCATCGGCATACCCATGATGCAGGGTTACGGATTGTCCGAAGCCACACCCATCATCAGCTCCAATGCACTGCATAAACACAAGCTTGGCTCCAGCGGTTTCCTGGTCAGCGATCTGGACATCAAAATCTGCGATGAAGATGGCAAAACACTTCCGGCCGGTCAGAAAGGCGAGATCGTTGTCAAAGGCGAAAACGTGATGTACGGTTACTGGAAAAACGACAAAGCCACACAAGAAACCATCAAAGACGGCTGGCTACACACCGGCGACATGGGATATCTCGATAAAGACGGTTTCCTTTACGTCCTGGGCCGCTTCAAAAGCCTGCTGATTGCCAGCGACGGCGAAAAATACAGCCCCGAAGCCATAGAGGAATCCCTGGTTAGTAAAACCCGGTACATTGATCAGGTTGTGCTGCATAATAATCAGGATCCGTACACCATCGGACTGATTTATCCCAATCATAAAGCGCTGGAGCGTGCGCTGGAGGAAAAGAACACGGATTATTCTCAGGAAGAAGGCCGAAAAGAAGCCCTCAAGCTGATACAATCGGAAATTAACGAATTTAAAAAAGGCGGCGATTTTGAAGGTGAATTTCCTGAACGCTGGCTGCCATCAGCCATAGCTGTGCTGGATGAAAGTTTTAATGAAGAAAACAAAATGATGAACAGCACCATGAAAATCGTTCGCGGTAAAGTCACCGATTTCCATAAAGAGACCATTGATTTTCTCTATAATCCTAAAAAAACGAATTTGGTGGTGAAAAACAACATCAAAGCCATTACATCAACAGGTAAAATCTTTACAGGAGCCAATTAGGAGCTGTAAGACAGGAGTACAGACTGCCTTGTAAGTCCGTGGCCTAAGATGCCGCTGGCTGTGTATGGCCTTATCCTTCATCAAAATCACTAAATTAAGCCTAATTTGGTGATTGAATTCACCAATTTAAGGCGAATTTGGTGAATTCAATCAAAAATCAAATTATCAAAAAAGAAAATCAACCTCCTGTGTGCATTTTTCAAAGCCCGTGACATCTCAATACCAAACACAGATGTCAAACTTTAAAAACTCAGCATTATGAAAAATGTAAAAATCACACTCACAATTGCAATGCTGCTCCTCACAGGCGCAGTTTTTGCACAGCACGGTACCATTGAAGGCCTTGTTACGGATCCGGATGGAAAGCCCCTTGAATTTTCCAATGTTATTGTGGAATCCGGCATCAGCCAGACCGGAACCATGACAGACAGCCGCGGTATCTTTAAACTCAAACCACTTACGCCCGGCCTCTACAACATCAAAATCAGCCAGATGGGCATGCAACCCAAAATTCTGACCGGTATCCGCGTGCGCCGTGATCAGATTACCCGCCTTGGTGAAATCATTCTGACAACCAATATTGAAATTCTCGACGGAGCGGTTGTTGTAGCGACAAGGGAGAAGCTGATTGACCCTGAAAACACCTCCAAAATGCCGTTTAACCGGGATGCACTCCAGAAACTGCCGGTTTCCAAATCCGCAGTGGATATGGCAGCCTCCCTGAGCACTGAAATCAGCACTGATGAAAACAATCAGATGATCATTCGGGGAGCGCGACCGGGAACATCCTCTGTCTATGTTGACGGTGTAAAAGTTGATGATAATTCCAGCGGAGTACCACGCCTTGCCATAGGCGATATGGAAGTTTACACCGGTGGTGTACCTGCCAAATACGGCGATTTTACCGGCGGTGTGGTCATCATGCGCACGGTGTCGTACTTTGACTTGCTGAATGAATACAATGCCCGGCGAAGCAGAATGGATTGATCGCGCGTTATGTAATAAAGTACAGGTTTGGTTTAAAAAAATTACCTTTATAACATGAAACGAAAGCAGACATACAAATCAGCATCAGATGAACAACTTCTGCACGCGTTTGCGGAAAACGGGAACACCGGTTGCATGGCAGAGCTGTGGCACCGGTATTCTGCCCTGGTGTATGGTTTGTGTCTGCGCATGCTTAAAAACAAGCAGGATAGCCTGGATGCTGTCAGTGCTATATTTGAGCAGATCATGGATAAGGCTGCTGATCATCAGGTCAGACACGCCCGCTCCTGGATATACAGCCTGAGTAAAAACCATTGCCTGGCCATATTGAGAAAACAACAGCGCCGGCGCAGACTGTTTGAAGATTTTGCCCGTGATGAAACAATCACCAACGATGATGAATACACCGGCAGCGAGGACGTCAGACTTGTGAAACAGGCCATGGGTAATTTGCCCGGTGAACAGGCCACATGCATCAGGCTGTTCTATTTCGACGGTTATTCATACGCTGAAATTTCCACAATAACCGGCTGGCCGCTGGACAAAGTGAAAAGCCACATGCAAAACGGCCGCCGTATGTTAAAACGTAAATTAGCCCTGAAATCATGAAATCGAACGATACACATAATGACATAAAACGCTACCTGTCAGATGAAATGACAGAGAGTGAGCGCAGGGCGTTTGAACAGCGCCTGGCAGAAGATGATTTTTTGCGCGAAAGCCTTGAAGGTTATCGCAGCATGCATGCGCATCCCGATGAGGTGAATCAAATGAAACCGGATGCGCTTAAAACCGGCAGGCCAACGCGGATGCTCACCTGGTCATTAGCGGCAGTAGCTGCTTCGCTGGCGGTAGTGCTGCTGTTTAAGTTGCTCAATACCGAGCCCGGGCAAAAGTACCATCCCGAAATGTCAGATCAGCGCCTGTCTTTGAATATGCTGACACAACCCGTCATTATCCGGCCGGAAAACGATACCATCCGTGAGCAGGAGGACACGGTAAATCAGCTTACAGCCGGGTCAGATACCGGTAATGTGCCAGGTGATGACCAGTTTCTGCAGGATAGCGTAGCTCCCATGTTTACGCTCACACCGCAAAAAATCAAAATCGCCCGCCAACAGCCCGACGGCAGGCAGTGGAAAGGCACATCCAACCACCTGTATGCCTATATGGACGGCTACAAAGTGGTGGATTACCGTGTGGATATGCGTCAGAATAAAAGCAATTTCACCATACCGCGCGGAAAGCAGGATGTTAATACCGATGATCTTATGCATCCCGAAGCGCGCATCCGTTATGTTGATTTTCTCGAGCAGGCCCTGGAAAAATACGATGCCGGTGATTATCAGAATGCACTCTACGATTTCAGAATTATTCTCAGTCAGTACCCTGATGATCTTAATGCCATATTTTATGCAGGAATGTGCCATTATCACGAAGGCAATTTTAACACAAGCATTCGTGTGATGGAACGGGTGGTCGGTCATGATATCAATACCTTTGATCAGGATGCACGCTGGCATATGGCCATGGCGTACAAAGAACAGGCGTATATGGATACCTGCCTTGCCCTGCTCACTAAAATTGCTGAAAACGATGCCTATTACGGTACCAGAGCAGATGATTTACTCAAAAAACTAAAAACCCTGGAAAAATGAAACAGGCTGCCATCATCATACTTCTCGTGTTTGCTGTGACAATCGTGGCCCCGGCGCAGATTGTTAGCTTCTCGGGTATGGTTACTGACAGCCTTACCGGTGAGCCGGTGGAAAATGTGAATCTTAAAATTCTGGGAACAGACTTTGGTGCATCCACCGCTGAAAACGGGTATTTTAGCCTCGACTTTCCATCCCTGCCGGCGAGAATACGGGTGTCACACATTCATTACAAGAGCAAAACGCTGGAGGTGGCCAACTGGAAGGATGTGCGCCGTATACAGCTCAGTCCGCATGTGTACGAGCTTTCCGAGGCCGTGGTGAAGCCTGCTGTCAGCATCAGCGATGGTTTGTGGCTTGACATTATTGATTACGAGCATCTGGGCGACAGCATTTTGCTCAGCGGCTATTGTTACCATTACGATAAAGAGCGCAATCCCTGGATTTATCTGATTTCCCCTCAGGGTGATACCCTTATCCAGCAGGTGGCAGGCGCCGAAGGGCATTTTTTTACCGATTGCATGGGCAACACCCATTACCTGACAGAAACAAGCGATTTTCAGATCATCATTGAAAAAAACAGCCTGATGTTCGTCCATCCGGAACGTTTGTCGGATTTTGAAGCTTACCTGAAACCCTGTTTGTTTGAAACCCCGCAGGAGCTGATCTTTCAGCAATACATAGTCAACGATCAGGTGATTGTGTACAACGCGGTTAATAAGAAAACCCATGAATGGCGACCGCTGGGCAGGGTGCAGGATGATATTGCCCTGAACATGCTTGCTTTTCAGGACCGGTTTTTTGCCATGGGAAATGAACCCACCGAGGCCGATATGCGCTTTGAAAAAATGTGTTTTTACGACTCCATTTACGCTCCCGTGTTTTACCTGAATCAGCAGGTGTGTCTGTTTAATTTTTATGAGAATGAAATTGTGATCATGAACGATGATTTCGATATCATCAGGCGCATGCCTGTGGATGCCCATCACAACAAGGATTTCCAGGAAAAGCTTATTCCGGATTACAGCCGCGGAGAGATTTACGCCCTGTTTGAGCGCAGCGGGTTTACCTACATCCGCGATATCAGCCTGCGCGATGGTACCGTTGAAGATACATGGCGGATTCCGGATTTCAAGTGGGTGCGGAAAATCACCGTGCGCGATGGCATACTGTACTTTCTGTACCGGGAAAAATACACCGGCGACCTGGTATCACTCTACCGGATGAAGCTGAAAAATTGAGGGGACATTAAGTGGATTGATTTTGCTATTTATCTTTTGTCTTACCGTTATCCGTCCGTACATGTTTGTTATTTACCTGGTGGCGCCTGCTTTAGCTTTTCTGAAGTACCGGACTTCAGAAAAGCTAAAAAGCA
>CAYQMB010000049.1:0-20078 GCA_964418565.1 uncultured Bacteroidales bacterium
TTTGAATGCAAAACATTTGAAGGCCCCGTTGGCATTGAACCTGAAGAAGAGGTCACTGCACAAACCAGCAAGCTGGAATTGTTCCCCAACCCGGCAAATACAAACGTCAACATTCGTTTTAGTCTGAACAATAATCAGGATGTAAACGTTAAGGTATTTGACATCAATGGAAGAATGGTTAAGCATGAAGTGTTTAACAGCCTGCATCGTGGAAACCATACCAAACAACTGAATGTATCTGACCTTAAAAACGGCACATACATTGTCAGGATGTCTGCAGGAAATAACAGTAAAGTTCAACGTTTGGTTGTTCAGAAGTAATATGTTAACCAATATAAGAAAAGGCTTTGCTGCATGCAAAGCCTTTTTTATTTTTGTAACAAATTAAACACATAAACACTATGTCAAAAATAAACGTAGCAATTAATGGATTCGGCCGTATTGGCCGCAGTGTTCTCAAGATCGCTTATGAGAAAGACAACATCAACATTGTCGGCATCAATGACCTGACAGACACAAAAACACTAGCCCATCTTCTGAAATACGATTCAACCCAGGGCATGTATGACAAATCCGTAAAACACAGAGAGGATTCTATTGTGGTAGATGGTCAGGAGATACCCGTTCATGCGGAGAAATCTCCTGCAAACATTCCCTGGGCAACCACTCCCGATGTCGTTATTGAATCAACCGGCATCTTTCGCAAACGTGAAGACAGCAAAGGTGGTTATGGCGACCATCTCAAAAATGGTGCAAAAAAAGTTATACTTACTGTACCTGCAAAAGACGAGATTGATGCCATGATTGTCCTTGGTGTAAACGACGAAGCTCTTGATCCGGATCACACATGTGTTTCCAATGCTTCCTGCACAACAAACTGCCTGGCTCCGCTTGTTAAGGTCCTACACGACAGTTTTGGCATTGAGAAAGGATTGATGACAACCATCCACTCCTACACCAACGATCAGAATATACTGGACGGTCCGCACAAAGACCTTCGCAGGGCCCGCTCTGCTGCCGTTTCTCAAATACCTACAACCACAGGGGCAGCAGTTGCAGTAGGTAAGGTTATTCCTGAGCTCAACGGTCATCTCGATGGTATGGCAGTACGTGTTCCAACACCAACCGGTTCATCCGTAGACTTCACAGCTTATCTGAAAAAAGAAGTCACCAAAGAAGAAATCAACGCTGCGTTCAAAGAAGCTGCTGAAAATCATATGAAAGGCATTCTTCAATACAATGAAGATCCTCTTGTATCCGTGGATATAATCCACAACACACATTCTTCAATTTTTGATGCAGACCTCACCATGGTAAATGGTAAAATGGTTAAAGTAATAAGTTGGTATGACAACGAATGGGGCTATTCTCACCGTGTAGTTGATCTCATTTCAGAAATAATTTAAGTTTGACTTTATGTCCTGAACAAGCGTCCTTATGATAAGGGCGCTTTTTTTTTATTCATACCGTAAGGCTTCAATGGGATCAAGGCGGGAAGCCTTCACCGCAGGAAAATATCCGGAAACAATTCCAACCAGGAAACACAACAACACACCACCAATCACCCAGCCCCAGGGCACAACAAATCCGCCACCGGTAATCAAAGAAACAGCATTACCGGCCAGTATACCCAGAATAATACCAAGCACACCTCCCAATTGTCCGATAAAAACAGACTCAAACAGGAATTGCTGTTTTATGGTAGAGGCCCTGGCTCCTATGGCTTTACGGATACCAATCTCGCGGGTACGTTCTGCAACGGAAACAAGCATAATATTCATCAAACCAATGCTGGCACCAATTAAGGTGATAAAACCAATAAGGGTTGCCCCGATGGTAACCACACTAATATTTTCAAGCATCATCCCGGACATTTTATCAGAACTGCTAAACTGAAAATTGTTCTCATCATAAAGCGTAAGTTTCCTGATGCGACGAAATACACCTTCGGCTTCATCCTGCGCCAATTGCATATCAGCAGGATTCAGAGGTTTTATCGTAATATTATAAGAATAATCATATACCCCTGCAAACGTCTCCCGCATGTTGGCAATCGGGATAAAACAAAACTTATCTCCTTCTCCGCCAAAACTTGTCCCTTTTGATTTAAGCACAGCAAGTACCTTATACCGCGCATTACCCACCTGCATCATTTTTCCAACCGGATTTTCATTTTCTGAAAACAATTCAGAAGCGATTGCTGAACCAATAATAACCCAGGGGATATTTCGCGAGGCCTCAGCCTCCGTAAAATTTCGTCCTTTTGCAAGTTCATAATTTGACACATCAAGGTAGTTTTCATCAATACCGTAAACTGCAATATTGGGATTGGTTTTTTCTGATTTGTATTTACATGTAGCCACGCTTGTTGCCTGACAGTTTACAGATACAAGCGCAGGAAAATCAAATTCATCCTTAAAATCCTGAGCATCCGCATAGGATATTTTCTTTATGTCTTGTTTCCTGCGAGTACCAGACTGCCCCCGCACATGGCGACGCATTTTTTCAATGGTAAATGTATTGGCTCCCATATTTGAGAACTCGCTGGTAATGGATGTCTTAATGGATTCAACGGCCGTTAAGATGCCAACAAGGGCCATTATTCCAAAGGCAATTATCAACACCGTTAATACAGTACGCAACATGTTGGATTTGACAGAAACCAACGCGATTTTAATATTTTCAGAAAACATCCTACCAGTTTTCATGGTTTTTATTTATATTAACAATGTTATTGTTTAAAATGAACAAATCAGATAAAAAATTGTCATCTGTAAAATAACAACAAAAAACCGTAGAATGAAAATACCTGGCCTTTTTATTGCTTTTTTAACACTCTCGATAGGATCACTGGCACAAACCGGGACCATTAAAGGACGTGTATTCAATGCTGTCAACAACGAAGCCCTGCCCTTTTCGAATGTATACATTGATGGCACCGATATTGGAGCCACCACGGATTATGATGGCAATTTCATTATCACGGCTGTTAAACCGGGCTTTTATGAGCTCACAGCATCTTCACTCGGCTTTGCAACTAAGGTTACTGAAGAATTTCAGGTAATCGCCGGTAAAACAAAATTTATCGAAATCGGTCTGAAAGAAGAGGCTGTTCAGCTGGAGGAGGTGGAAGTTACCGCGTCAGTTTTTCAGAAAAAAGAAGATGCTCCGGTTAGTTTACGGCGCATAGGTGTCTCCGAAATAGAAAACAGCCCCGGCGCCAACAGGGATATCGCAAAGGTAATTCAAAATCTGCCTGGCGTTGCGGCCGTTCCGTCAGCAAACCGCAATGATTTAATTATACGGGGTGGTGCCAGCAGTGAATCTAAATTTTATCTTGACGGAATTGAAATCCCAAACATCAATCACTTTGCCACCCAGGGCGCGACAGGAGGAACCAATGGCATACTGAATGCAGACTTCATTCGGGAAGTAAATTATTATTCCAGTGGTTTCCCCCCTTCGAAAGCCAATGCACTGAGTGCCGTTTTTGATTTTCGCCAGAAGGAAGGAAATAAAGAGGAGCTGAATTTTCGCAGCACATTGGGCGCAAGCGAGGTTGCTCTCACTGCAGACGGCCCGATTGGTGAAAATACTACATTCATTGCCAGTGTGCGCAGGTCATATCTGCAGTTCTTATTCAAAGCTCTTGGCCTCCCCTTTTTACCGACTTTTAATGATTATCAGGTCAAGGTGAAATCCCGTATCGATGATAAAAACCAGCTCACCTTAATCAGCCTGGGAGCCCTGGACAAAAACAGACTGGATCTGGATATTGATAATCCGGACGAATACCAGCGGTATCTGTTGGCAAACCTTCCGCAACAGGACCAGTGGAGCTATGCCATTGGTGGTGTATGGAAACACTTCCAGGATAACGGCTATCAAACATGGGTGCTCAGCAGAAACATGCTGTCAAACCGGGCGTATAAGTATGATAATAATGATGAAGATAGCGGAAATCTGATTCAGGATTACAAGTCAACAGAGGCTGAAAATAAATTCCGGTGGGAAAACTACACAAGCACAGATGTTGGAATCGAGCTAAAATATGGTGCAGGCGGTCAATACGTGAAATATTTCAACAACACATATCAGCAGATTTACCTGGCCGATGCTATCACAGAAATTGATTACGAAAGTAAGCTGGAGTTTTTTAAATATGCAGGTTTTCTGCAAGCCACTAAAAAACTATTCAATAGCCGGCTGACTTTAAATCTGGGGTATAGAATGTCGGGAAACAGCTATTCCAAAATCATGCAAAACCCCTTAAAGCAGAGTTCACCTCAATTGTCAGCATCCTACCTTTTGAGTGATAAAGTCAGAGTGAATGCTCATATCGGCCGGTATTATCAACTCCCTCCCTATACAACCCTTGGATATCGGGACAACAGCGGCAACCTGGTTAACCGCGAAAACGATATCAGCTACATTAATGCTGATCACTATGTTGCAGGCATTGAATACCGCCCCGCCAAATCCAACCTGATAACCCTGGAAGGCTTTTTCAAAGACTATTCTGATTATCCCTTTTCAGTTAATGACAGCATCAGCCTTGCTCATAGAGAAATAGATTTTGGCAACGTTGGTGCCGAAGAACTTGTCAGCACATCAGAAGGACGTGCCTACGGAGTAGAATTGCTTAGTCAGAATCGGTTTTCAGGAGACATTTCCTTTGTTTTATCCTATACCTTTGCCATCAGTGAGTTTAAGAATAAGGAAGACGATTACGCATCAACCACCTGGGACAACCGCCATATTCTTGTAACAACAGCAAGCAAGGAATTTAAAAATGACTGGTATGTTGGGGTGAAATGGCGCTTTGCCGGCGGCCTTCCGTACACGCCTTACGACCTGTATACAAGCAGCTTCAGGGGCGCCTGGGACGTTCAAAACCAACCTTATCTGAATTACGATCAATTAACAGAAAAACGCTTCAACCCCTTTCATCAGTTAGATGTCCGGGTTGATAAAACATTTTATTTCAAGAAATCGAGCCTTAAGTTGTACCTCGACATTCAAAATGTGTACAATTTTAAATCTGAAACACGGAACATATATACAAACCTCGATGAAAACGGAAACCCCATCATAAATCCGGACAACCCGGCAAGGTATGACCTGCGTATCATTCGCAGCGGCGGTAGCGGAACCATATTGCCAACCATAGGAATCATTTTTGACTTTTAAAACCCAAAATCATGAAACATTTATTGAACCTAATAAGCTTGTTATTGCCACTTGCGCTTTTCGGCAATTCCGGAGTTATCACAGATAATTCTCCTGACACAACCATCATTAAAACAAATGTTGATGGCAAGGGATACAAAATTGAGATTCATTTTTATGCAGGAAAATCACACAATCATCCCAGCATGGCAATATGGCTGGAAACCATGGAGGAGGAGTTTATACAGCCATTATACGTCACTAAATCCTTTGGAACAGGTGTCTACCGCTACGGAAAGACTAAAGACAACCAGTGGGAAGAAGGACAGAAACGCTACAAAGCAGCCCTGCCGTATTTTATTCATAAATGGACAAAATCGGGAGATAAAGGCTTCATACTCCCAAGCCCTCAGCACCCTGTCCCTGATGCATATACGGCAGCTACTCCTTCCAATAACTTTGTATTGCACACACACACTGACAGCAAACGTCAGGAAAAATTAAGGCTCATAATGGAAATCAATCAGGCCTGGGATTTCAATGACTATTGGCACAATGCCAAATACCCGGACATTAAGCAATACAAAGCATCGTGTCAACCCTCACTGATATATGCTGTTACAATAGACACCCGAAACCCAATGGATACCTATGTGTTAAATCCTGTTGGTCATGGTCACTACGCCGGAAAAGACGGCAAACTCTACACGGATATCAGTACCCTGACATCAGCTAAGGATATAGCAAAGCGCATTGAAGTAAAGCTTATACAAACCGTTGATTGATCGTACAGGGTTTTTTAAGCCTTATTTATATAGGGTTGTAAAAATAAAATCACCAAAACGAGGCTTGTTTCTTTCGGTTGATTAGAATTTGAGAAAAGCGTGCCAAAAAACAAGCAAAATTCAATACCTTTACAGCCTGAACAGCGTTATGGAAATAACCAAAAGGAGGCGAGGTGCGATTTAAGGCTTTTATAAAACGGGATTTTAATCTGATGGAGCTATTTAAAGGCGGTGCCATAGCCCTGTTTTTTAAAATTGCTTCAGTAATAATCGGATATTTCTTCTTCTGGTATCTCGCTCAATTGGTTGGAGCCAAAGGTTTAGGGATTTTCTCAACATGCTGGACAATATTGATGATCGGAACAGTTTTTGGTAAACTGGGTTTTGATACATCCATTGTGAAGTTCATTGCCGAAAGCATGGGGAAGAAGCATACCCATCATGTTAAACCCATATATAAAAACTCTATATTAATAGTATTGGCAACTAGCTCTCTAATAGCCATCACATTAATAGCAACTGCGACTCCCATAAGCCGGTTGTTCTTCAAAAACACAGAATACACCAGCCTTATCAGAATCGTTGGCTTAACAGTTATTCCTCTTAGTATTATGAATTATAATGCAGAGAGCTTAAAAGGATTAAAAAAAATCACAGCTTTTTCACTTTTTCAAAATGGGAGTATTTACATATTAACATTACTCATCGTTTGGATTTTCAGCTTTCATTCTGTTGATAATTCAACAAGCATTCACAGCTTATTTATCGCAATACTGGTTTTATTAATGTTAAGCTTTTTTGCATTTCACCACTATTTAAATCGCATCCCCAATCAAGCAGAAAGATATCCAAAATATAATTTTAATCTTAAAAAAACTCTTAACATAACTGTGCCGATGATGCTTACCAACTCACTTTTCTTGATTATGAGTTGGATGGATATTCTCATGCTTTCTGCCTTTAAAACTCAAGCGGATGTAGGTGTTTATAATACTACGTTAAAAATCTCAGCAGTTATTGGCATTACACTTGTAGCCATAAGCAGCATTGCCGCACCTAAAATTGCGGAATTACACGTGCAAAAAGACAAAGACAAATTCAAACGGTTTGTAAAACAAACCAGTTTTATAAATTTCTCCCTTTCCTTCCCTATTTTCATCGTGATTATTCTCTTTCCGGAGTTTTTGCTCGGACTATTTGGAGAAGAGTTTTTAAAAGGGGCTTCTACTTTGATAATCCTTTCTATCGGGCAAATATTTGGAGCTTTTTCAGGTGCAACAATTCATATTTTAAATATGACCGGACATGAAAAAATATCCCAAAATATTCTTTTGTCAACAGCCATGATTAATTTAATTCTGAATTATATTTTAGTTCCAAAGTATGGAATAGTCGGAGCTGCTGTTGCAACAAGTTTTTCTACTTTTTTATGGAATTTATTATCGGAAATTGTTATTTATCGGAAATTCCGGTTTTATACATATCCTCTCTTTTCCCTCAAAAAAATAAAAAGCATTATTAATGATATAATGAAACCCTTTTAGAAAAAAATCAGAATTAATATCTTATTTTAAAAATGGAAAGCCTACACCATGACGAGTTGATTGATTCGTTGTAAAACCCGTCGAAAGACAGGCCAACTTTACACTTTCCGGCATAGCGGTAATTCCATCCCAGAGAAAAAATACGTTTGATTGGTACCGACTTAGTTGCGCAGGTTATCCGCATCAGTATAACCCTTATCCAGATCGCTCCAGCCAGCCACGCCAAACAGGTAACACTCATGCTCGGCATCGTATCCCAAGGGCTACAGCATGCTCTGACAGGCATCGTATTCTCCCTGCATGTAATGCGTAACACCCAGTGCTACATTCAACTGATTCAGGCCTTTGTTGGGTTTACTGATGGCTCCATAGGAGTAAAGGTTAAATCCGGAATGCTGAAAACTGAAAAACCATCTCTTAGCGATGAGGATCGCCAGTATCTTACTGAGCTGTATGATGATGAAATCAGGAAAACTGAAAAACTCACCGGTCTGGATTTGTCGGCTTGGCGTTAAGCTGCCACCAGAACAAGGAGCATAAACCAGGAGCCAAACCAGGCTTTTTTAACCAGCAATTTACAGCTCAGGTTGTTACCATCCCGTTAATACCGTGTACTTTGGGAATTGGCTCTATCACTGTCTGAGCAATTCGCCTTCCCTGCTCCCATGTAATTACCCTCAGCTTCGCTTCACGTGATCCGTCAGAAACTTCATTTCACCTGGGATTACGCTCAGCTTCGCCTCGCGTGATCCCTTTGGGGGAGGCCTTGCAAGCAAAAACCCTTACAGCTACTGGCGTAGCTGAGGCTTTTTTGTATCCCCGGACACCCGGAAGCAAGCTTCCTTAATAGCAGGATTACCCTCAGCTTCGCTTCACGTGATCCGTCAGAAACTTCATTTCACCTGGGATTACGCTCAGCTTCGCCTCGCGTGATCCCTTTGGGGGAGGCCTTGCAAGCAAAAACCCTTACAGCTACTGGCGTAGCTGAGGCTTTTTTGTATCCCCGGACACCCGGAAGCAAGCTTCCTGTGTCCGGGGATACAAAAAACCCCGCCTGACGTTGTCAGACGGGGTTTTTGCTTGCGGAGAGAGGGGGATTCGAACCCCCGGTCCGCCGAATGACGGACAACGGTTTTCGAGACCGCCGCATTCGACCACTCTGCCATCTCTCCTGATACTGTGCAAAATTACAATTTCATATGGCATTAAAAACTAATCCATCAAAAAAACCATGCATTAGGGCCGGTAGCTTATCACACACACATTTTCCGTGGCATCAGTAATCTTAAACCGGTCATCTATACGTCTGCCTACCACCCAGACAATTTTTTGACCTGAGCATAATAACCATTGTGCTTGTTTTTCAGAATAACCCATTTTTTGATTAACAAAAAAATCACTCAGTTTCTGAAATTTCTGCATACCCAATGGCATAAAACGGTCACCCTCCTGCCATTTTCGCAACTTAAGCGGCAGGTGCAGTTTATCTGCATCAATCTGGGCAATGTTTTCATCTGCTGTGAGTTTTACGTTCTTCCGATTTTCAAGCAGCGCACGCAATTTAAGCGGTTGATTGATGTCAAAAACTTTTTGCTCAAAAGACACAATTTCACCATCAGTGTCAGCATCTTTTTCAAGCAGCACATAGGCATCCCGCTCATTGGTCAGCACATATCTGTCCGACTCAATCCGACCTCCTGTACTGCTAACACATAAATCATCCACAGCATCATACGTAAAACCATAATCCCTAATGAGTTCAAAAAGGAGCGCAGGCTCTGAAATTTCGCCTGACTTTGGTATGCGAATGCCGTTTTCTACCGCATCAAAGTGCTGCCGGCGGTAATGGTCAAGTAGAAGCTCAAGTGCCAGCCGACTTCGTTGCAGGCGGCTGGCATTATCACGAAAAACAGCCCTGACATTGGATTTTATCGTATCCAGTATCGGCAAAACATCATGCCGTATTTTGTTGCGTATGTATTTGGTTTCATCATTACTGGAATCCTGGCGCCATGGTATCTGCTGCAATTCAAGGAGGGCAAGGATGTCATCACGTGATATGTCCAGCATAGGTCGTACAAGTGAAGGCGTTTTTTCCGGCATACCGGTAAGCCCCCTCAAACCCGTTCCTCGTAATTGATTGATAAGCATGGTTTCCGCCACATCGTCGCGGTTATGCCCAAGCATAATAAGATCAGCTTTGTGCTCATTCATAAGGGCATGAAACCAACCATAACGAAGATCACGTGCAGCCATTTGTACTGATATTTTGTTTTGGCTTGCATAGCTACGTGTATCAAAATGCTCAATAAAAAAATCATACCCCAGATTTTCAGCCATTGACTGAACAAAACCGGCTTCCTCATCGGATTCTTGTCCCCGCAGATGAAAATGGCAATGGGCCACTAATCCATCCAGACGACAAGCTTTTGCCAGATATAGCATAGCAACCGAATCAGGTCCCCCGCTTACGGCAAAAATAAAACGCCTCTTGCTGTAATCAGGAACAAGTTTCTGAAGGTTGCTTTGAAAGGTATCTTTAATCATGTCAGGTATTCATTTTAGCATCTCAAGAAATTCACTACGCGGAATTTCTTCCGCTCCCAAACTTAACAAATGTTTAGTAGATTGCTGCACATCAATCATTTTTATTCCAAGGGAAGCAGCGTTTTCACACAGGTAATTCAATGCAGCCTTGGATGCATCCCGCTGGTAATAAAACATCGATTCACCCGAAAAAACCGAACCTGATTTCACTCCATACAGCCCACCAGCGAGTTCCCCTAAGCACCAGGTTTCCACCGACCATGCATAATTAAGGCGGTGCAAATGTTTGTATGCGGCTTTCATCTCCCCGGTAAGCCATGTGAGTCTGTGTTTTCTATCGCTAGCTGAGGAACAGGCTTCAATAACTTCATCGAAGGCGGTGTTCATGCTAAACTCATAGTGTTCACGACGAATGCTTTGCCTAAGGCTTTTGCTATGCTTAAATTTTCCCGGAAAAAGAACACAACGCGGGTCGGGAGACCACCACAATATGGGGTCTCCTGCATTGTACCAGGGGAAAATACCGTTTTCGTACGCCAGCAACAAGCGCTCAGGTGTTAAATCTCCACCCACAGCGAGGAGGCCATCCTCTTCGGCAAGCGATGGATGAGGAAACACAATTTCATCGGGCAATTGATATACAGGCACAATGCAAAATTACAAATTTCACAGCAAAGCCCCTGCTCCCGGCCCGATTTATAGAAAAGATTAATGCCGCAACCAGACGCTACGCTGCTCCACGCGCCAGGTGAAAGCGGATTAGCTCATAGCCACCGATGCTTGCCTTTGCCCGCTGAACAGGGCGACCAGCGGCTTTGCCCGGCGAAGTGATAATGTAGCCGGGAAGCCCCTGATAAAGCGACAGGCAAAGCAGCAGAGGTGGCTATGACTAGAAGCTGGACACCGACCCTGACTTCCGAAGGCAGGGGGCGCCATCATTCTTCTTAAAATAAATTTAAAATCTTCGATTAATGTTAAAACCCTCCTAAGCCTCAGGCATTTTTATTAGTTTTTACTATTTTTGAAATATCCATAAATTGACCAATGCATGCTAAAGTGGCTTGAAGAACATATGGGAACCTGCGCGTTTAAAGCACACACCGGAATGGATTGTCCGGGATGCGGTATGCAGCGCTCTCTCTTTGAGTTATTAAAAGGCAATATCTGGGAAAGCATACAGTATTACCCTGGTCTTTTACCCATGATGTTTACCCTGTTTTTTTTGGGGCTGCATCTGATATTTAAATTTAAGCATGGGGCAGATATTTTGAAGTTTTCTTTTATTTTTACCGTGACAGTTATTTTGATAAATTACATCATAAAGATTGCAACCCATTATCAATTCAGTTTTTCATAAAAACACAATCACATGAACCAGGAAAACACCAATCAAGGATTTGAATTTGATCCAAAGGAAAACAAAAGCCAGGCTGAATCGGCCAAAGGAACCACTGGTGGCACAGAACAACAAAGCACCGGTTATCAGGGCCAGACTAACAAGCCTGAGATCGATCCCGGGAAAAATAAAATGCAACAGCCTTTGCCAAATTCAGGCGGCATTCTGGCCATGGGGATACTTTCTATCGCATTATTCTGCTGTTGTTACGGTGGAGTTAGCCTTGTACTTGGAATCATCGCTTTGGTTATGTCCTCAAAAGCAAACCGCGTATATCTTGAAGACCCGGATATGTACACCGAAGGTTCATACAAGAACATGAAAGCCGGTCGCGTTACGGCGATTATAGGGCTTGTGCTTGCGGGAATTATGGTCATTGTCGGCATTGTTGCTATCGCTTCAGGGCTGAACATTCTCAGCACACAGGAAGCCCTGCATGAATTTGAGCAGGTATGGGAATCTACAGGATATTAATTGATTTTGCGAATAAACAAGCGACCCACAGCGTAAATTTGTGCGTCACCATTTGATGAGATATATCACATGATGATATTTCTTTTCCGTACACACGGACAAGCAAAAAGTCATTACTTTTGCCAATAAAAAAGGAGAGCAGGATGAACACAATGCCAGACACGCTCATTAAACTTGGGAAAGAACTCAGCAAGCCCGAGAGTCATGCTGTCTTAGAGCCTTCTATCAGCAAAGCTGAAGCAGAAAACCCGTGGTTTACACGACAGTTTATTTTAAAAAACCTGGCATACTGGCACCAGCATTTGACGAAAGAAAAGCTTGATGCGTGGCTTACTGAATATTCTTTCCCGGTCAATACCCCGAAAACAATCGGAATTGTTATGGCCGGCAACATACCACTGGTTGGGATGCATGACCTTTTGTGTGTTTTGCTAAGCGGGCACAATGCATTTATCAAAGTATCGTCTAAAGACAGGGTTTTACCCAATGCCATTCGTGATATCTTGATAAACATTGACTCATCACTCAAAAAAAGAATCATCATAAGTGATGAACGTTTTACAAACGTAGATGCTGTTATGGCAACGGGCAGCAACAACACAGCCCGGTATTTTGATTATTATTTCAGAAATACACCGCATATCATCCGTAAAAACCGCAATGGAATTGCTGTTTTAACGGGAAAAGAAACCGTTGAAGACTTACAGAATCTGACGCATGATGTATTTGATTATTTTGGCATGGGATGCCGCAATGTTTCGAAGCTTTATATTCCGCGTTCCATGGATGAAACCAGAGTTCTGGATCAGATGGAAGCTTTCCGTTACTTCACGGATCACAACAAGTACATGAACAATTATGTATATCACAAGGCCATCCTGTTGATGGATCAACAAACCTTTCTTGATAATGATTTCCTCTTGCTACGGGAGCATGCTGATATCAGTTCGCCTGTGTCTGTGCTGCATTATGAACGTTATGATGACACCATGGCATTGCAGCAGCTACTAAAAAACGAAGAAGAAAACATCCAGTGCGTAGTCAGCCATCATTTTAACTGGCCCGGCCGGATTCCCTTCGGACAGACACAAAATCCCGACCTTCATACCTATGCAGATGGTGTTGACAGTATGAAATTTTTATTAAATTTGTAATGCATCAAGAACGATTACATCATGAATATACTGACATTCAGGATACTATCACCCGAAAACCCCAAATTCATCAGAGATATTGATATCCCTGATGAAAAACGGTTTTACGATTTGCATATGGGTATTCAGGCAGCCTGCAATTACGATTATTCGCAGATGACCAGTTTTTATCTGAGCAATCAGAACTGGGAAAAGCTAAGAGAAATCAGTATGATGCCAATGGAGGAGCAAAACACAGAAGAAGCCCCCTTAAACATGAAGTACACCTTAATCAAAGACAAGCTTCAGAAAAAAGGACAACGCTTGTTATACCTGTTTGATTTCTTTTCTGTCCGCATGATGTTTATAGAGCTTGTTAACATTCGCAAAATGGGTCCTGAGGAAGCCAGATTAAACTATCCCAGAGTTATTTTATCAGAGGGAGAGGCACCTCAACAACTTATGGTGGATGACTTTGATGCCGATATAGACCTGGATGACCCCGATGATTACGACGAACCCGAAAGTTTTGAAAATATCGACGACCTTGACATCTGAACCCAATTGCAATGAATAAACTGCTTGTCAGCCTGAGCGGACCTACAGCCGTCGGGAAAACCGAATGCAGCCTGAAAATTGCTGAACATTTTAACACGGAGATTATATCCTGCGATTCAAGACAGATGTATCGTGAAATGAAAATCGGCACTGCGGTACCAACACGCGAAGAACTGGCCAGGGTTAAACATCACTTTATCGGGAAACTATCCATTCATGATTACTACAATGCCAGCATGTTTGAACAGGATATTACCAGCTTGCTGAAGAAAATGTTTCAAAAGCATGATATCGTTCTTATGACAGGTGGCAGTGGCATGTATCTCGATGCCGTTTTGTACGGTATAGATGACATCCCCGATCCGGATATGAAAATCCGCGAGCAATTGATAAAACAGCATGAAAACGGCGGGCTTTCCGACTTACAAAACCAACTTAAACAACTTGATCCGGTATGTTACCACCGCATTGATTTAAACAACCCAAAGCGCGTAATCCGGGCCCTGGAGGTATGCCTAAGCACCGGAAAACCTTTTAGCAGTTTTCACACCAAAAAGCGTAAAAACCGGGATTTTAATGTCCTGTTGCTTGGCTTAACACGTGATCGCGAAGAATTGTACCAACGAATAGACACCCGCATTGACCAGATGTTGCAGGCTGGTCTGGAATCTGAAGCAAGGAAGCTATACTCCTGCAAAGGGTTAGTGGCTATGAAAACAATCGGTTACAGAGAATTTTTTAGGTTTTTTGACGGTGAATTAATCAAAGAAGAAGCCATTCATCTTATTCGTAAAAACACAAGGCAGTATGCCAGGAAACAAATCAACTGGCTAAGGCGCTACGATGATCTTACATGGTTTTCACCAAAAAATGTGGTTGATATCATTTCTTATATTGAAAAGAATCGCTAAAAAGTGCATGATATACAAAACTCATTCATCAATGCTTTTCAGCCATTCACCTACATTTTTTCATCATTTCACCACCACTTTTTCACATTTCGCCACAAATAATTTGGATATGTGAAAGTTATGATTTATATTTACACTTCAAATGAAAACCAAAACATTAATTTTGCCAAATGATTCTTATACATACAATAAATTATTTATCTATAAATCCATTACCCTCCCAGGGTAATTTTTAACTTGGTGACAGGACCTTCCTAAATAAGCCTGTCAAAAACCAAGTGTGCTTTTTCTGTTGTGGCTTAACCCGGAGTGTGGCGCTCCGGGTTTTTTCATTGCCAAATTTCTTTCATCAAAGGAAAGCCCGTATTCATCAAATAGTAAAGACAGTCCGTCAAACATAGTTGCAGGCAGCCCTCTCCCCGCGTATATTTGTGTCAAATGAAGTTAAAACGCCACATAACAATGAGAAAATTAACAGCACTACTCGCCACACTTTTTATCAGCCTGAACATCTCAGCACAAAATCAGGATATCTCAACTTATATTCCGGATGGCATCTCTGACGACAATCTAATCTGGCTCACAGCTCAAATGGTTGGAAACGGACAGGGAAATGGTTTCACCTGGGAGGATAACTCCGGAAACGGATTCCCGGCTTCACAAAACCCAGGGCTGAGCCCCGAATTGGTTGAAAACGGCATAAATGGACAACCCGCAGTTGATTTCAGTGACAATAACCCTAACATTGTGCTTGAGATTGAAAGTGATGGCATTAACAACTCTGATGATTATCAGACCCGCTCTGTTGCCGTATTAATGCAAACATCAAATGATACTGACGGCACACAAATCATTTACACCGAAGGTGATAAAAAATCTGATGCCGGGTTAAGCATTTATATTCACGAACAAAAGTTATATACAGGGATTTGGGATGATGAGAACACTGCATTCACTACGGGTGTTGACATCCAGACAGAAACCAGCTACCTGCTTATAGTAGTATACAATTATGAAAGTCAACAATTAACATTATACCTCAACGGCAACCCGCTCACACAAACCACCGCAAACTTTGCTTACACTGGTTTAAATGGTGGCCAGATCAGTCTGGGTGGCATCAGCAAGGGTTTTGAAACATTCACTCATACCGGACAGGAAGGAAACAGCTTCCAGGGAATGATTGCCGAACTGGCCCTATTCAATATCGCTCTTACTGAGGAGCAAATAAGCGATCTTTCTGATGGTATCGGAACGCCATACGGACATGGAAACGAAAATACCTTGCCCGTTGAAATGCTTTACACCAATGCTGAAAAGGCAAATGGAAATGTAGTAATATCATGGGCCACATCAAGCGAAACAAACAATGACTTTTTCACCATTGAACGTTCATACGATTTGGTAAACTGGAACGCTATCGGCACCGTTACAGGAGCTGGTAACAGTAAGATGGAGACTGAATATGAATACACCGACTTCACTAAACCCATAGGTACAACCTATTACCGCATTGTTCAAACCGATTTTGACGGTACATCTGAGCAGTTTGACGTGATGAGCATAAATGGCAGCAAAACGGCAAATAATAACATTGAAATCATTAACACCACTCCTTCCGGACGTAGCCTGAACATTCGATTCACAACTGAATCAACGGCTCCCGTCAGCGTTAAGGTATATACATTATCCGGTAGCTTATTGTGTGAAACCACAGTACATCCCCATGCCGGCATTAATGAGATAAGACTGCCCATCACCTCAAGCAATGTAATGGGCATAACAAAGCTTATCCAGGATGGTACTCTCTCTAGCTCTAAATCCATCCTGCGTTAAGTGTGCTTTTTCTGTTGTGGCTTAACCCGGAGCGCTTGCTCCGGGTTATTTTTTTGGTTCTACTGCAAAATTCGTGGAATATTTTACGAACTGCATTTCAAAATGATTAGTTGAGATGTTTTGAAATTATTATATGCAGTCGTTGGATTATTCTGTAAAGGCTCTTGAGCAATCGCTTAACCCTGACCTTCAGGTCAGGGTTAAGCAATCGAAAAGAAAGAATGAATGGGCTTTAGCCCTGACAGTATAGTTTTTATTGACGAGTGTTTGTTTTTTCTAATTCTTAATTTTTACTCAACTGTAATAATTCAATCATTATCATTACCCACTCCTGTCTGCCTTAGGCATGAAAGTTTGCAGTAGAACCATTTTTTTTAAATGATGAAACAGTATTACATCAAAATTCACTATCAGATCCCAAGGTAATGTTTAAAACAACCAGGGCACCTGAAAACACCAAATACGTTAAAAGCATAAAGTGTTTATTTTTACGTTGTATACATAAATTTATTATTTTTAACATTTTTCGTTTTTTACGGTTATTAACCGTTATTAACCGTTAGGTACGTTTTTATTTTTGTTTTTCAATACCTTACTACTTAACATAATATCATATATTTTGAATGATTTAAATAATCTACCTTGCTTTTCTCTCTTCTTATAACTTTTTACACATTATTTTCATTTAATAGTCAATTTTACCATTTTTCAAGAATCTGTATTGTTTTTGCAATGCTGATGGCTGAAGTTCCCCCGTCTTCACTGCATTACGATGGGAAAGCTCTATCACTCTACCCAGCTGCTCAAAAAAAGAAGCAGGGGCTGCTGATAAACACTAAACACAATAATTGTCAACTATTTAGATCAGTAGCTGCTATTAGAATTGCAGGATTTCTGTATTGAATTCTATAAAAGGCACGCATCTATCAGTGTTGTAATTCAGCTATACGTGGTTTAGCCCCCAATAAATCGGACAATTTAATTTACGATTTCAAAACTAAACATTTTTATTCATAATATTGCATCAGCAAGGAACGACCGACGGTGATCGTTTTACCGATGGTTGATTAAGTGAATCGGGCCCATTCACCTTTGACTGCGAATCGACGTTCGCCTAAGGAGGACGTCTTCTTCTTGTCGCCTTGTATATATTGCACCTCCGATTTTTTCAGCATAACCTACCTATTATTTCAGTCCCTAAGTCATCATAATCAGACGATTTTTTTGTAAGTTAGCAGCACGAAAACCGAAAACTATAATCAGTGAAAATTATGCAACCACTTATCAACAAATACAAACGCATCAGAAAAACAAAATTTCTGAACAGCAGTTATTCAGGAAAATACGCTTTTGTCGGAATTGGCAACCACTCCCTGACCAACCTTTACCCGGTGCTCGACTACCTGAAAGCCGAAATCAAATACATCGTAACCCGATCGGAAGAATCGGCCAAAGCTGTGGATGAAAACTACCGGCACACAAAAGGTACTACAAACCTGAAAAAAGTGCTGTCTGATAAGGAAATCACAGGCGTATTTGTTTGTGCGACTCCATCAGCACATTTTGAAATCGCCAAACAGGTACTTGAGGCAGGTAAGCATTTGTTTATTGAAAAACCACCCTGCTTGACACTGGACGAACTCACCACGCTTGAAAGCATCGAGAAAAAAAGCAAAGGTGAAGCTTTTGTAGGCCTTCAGAAACGCTATGCTCCGGTGTATCAGATTCTGGACAGCAAACTGAAAACCAAAACTGCCAACTATTATAAACTTGAATACCGCGCAGGCAATTACCCCGAAGGCGATGCCCTGATGGACCTGTTCATTCACCCGCTGGATCTTGTGGGACAGCTTTTCGGTGCAGCAAAAATTGAATACATAAAAAAAATGGAAGCCGGCAAGGGCGTAGAAACCTGGTTTATCGAGCTATCTCATAAAAACAATATCACAGGTCGCATCGAATTGTCCACTGATTTTTGGTGGCAACGTGGCAAAGAAAAAATCACGGTCAACACCGATAAACAGCTATTTGAAACCACCGGCACCAACAATCTGAAAGCCACAGATAAACCCAAAAGCATTATGAACGTGCCGCTGGAAAAAGTCAAGGCTCCGGTAATTTCCGAACATTATTTGTACGAAAAAAACAACTTCCTGCCTGTGCGTGATCACAACGAATTGTATGCAGCAGGTTATTTTAGCGAAATCCAGGCCTTCCTGGATGTGTGTGAAAAAGGGAAAGAAAACGAGAGTACACTGGCCTCAGTACGACCGGTATTTGAACTCACAGAACAATTGAAATCAAAGTAAATGTACACAGCAAAAGATTACATCAACCGCGGAATGCGCTTTGCCAACAATAGCATTTTTCCACGTCATAAAAAACTTAGCACCATCATGTTGTACTCAACTGACCGGTGCAATCTCAAATGCCGTCACTGCTTCATCTGGGCAAAAAAGCCCAAGCAGGATCTGAACCTTGAAAAAATCAAAGAGATCATCAATTCACCGGTGGTCAGCAATAGCACAATGATAGGGCTGGAAGGCGGTGAATTCATTCTGCATCCTGAAGCCGAAGACATTCTCAAATACCTTTCGGTACATCACAAAAATTTTGAACTGCTCACCAATGGCCGCGATGCCAACACGGTGATTGAATACACAAAAAAATACAAGCCTGTACGCCTGTATCTATCCATGGATGGCACACGCGAAACCATTGAAAAGCTTCGTCAGGCAGACATCTACGACAACATCCTAAAAGTCATTGAGAGCCTGAAAGACGAGTTGCCCATTTCGGTGATGTTCACCCTCACGCCCTTCAACACCTTTGAAGACATGGAGCACGTGGCGAATGTGTGCAAGCAACACGGTCTCGACATGCGCATCGGCCTGTACAATACCATGGAGTACTTTGAAACACAGTCGGCTCTTGATGTCACCGATACAATGGAATACAAGCCGGAGGATATCCCTGAATTTGTCAAGGATTTCAGCGAAAATTACGATTTTATGTACCTGTATACCAAATTCCGGGAAGGCAAGCTCAAGCTTCCGTGTCGCAGCATCACAGACAGCATCGTGATTTATCCCAACGGCGACATTCCCATATGTCAGTTCAAGGAAATTATCCTGGGCAACCTGCACAAGGAATCGCTGAAGCAAATCATCAACAAGCGCGAAACCGTAAAAAAACACAAGGAACATTTGCATGGTTGCAACGCCTGCTGGGTAAATTTCCACCGCAAGTATGACATTGTCCTGCACCGCAACCTGGAGAAACTCATGCCCAAAGGTATGGTGCAATGGTTCCTCGGCAAATACCACTGGACAGAAAACAAGAAGATAAAATATTCGAAATTGTTTAAGGGGGAGTAGAAAAGGGTTGATGGTGAATGCGTGTCATTTGAATTTTGACTTTTGTTTGAGCTTTGACTTTTGTAATTTGGTGCTTATTTGATATTTGTAATCTGCTATTTGTTATTTCTAACGGCGTGCCGCTTTTTGGTTTTTGCCCGCGCCGTGTAAACCTTCAAAGTCAACATATCTTACTGTCTACAAGAATCAAACATACAGCAAAGATAATTGGGAAGACCTTGAAGATTGCCAAGGCAGGCAAAAAAACCAAAAAACGTCGGTCTCCGGCTTATATCTGCTTTTCGCCAGCTTGTTTCTGCATTGCTGTGCTTGTGAGCTAACTGCCGCGCGCTACAGCACAGCGCAGAA
>CAYQMB010000050.1:0-19845 GCA_964418565.1 uncultured Bacteroidales bacterium
CAATGCCGTTGGAACCGTCAATGACAATTTTCAGACCGCTGATATCGGGTTTGTACTGTTTCAGGAAATCAAGGTATGCATCGCGATAATCCAACGCTCTGTAGAAACCCGGGTTTTCAACCGGTACAGGCTCCTCGCCACTGGTGATGAGCTCTTCAATTGCCTTAAGGCCGTCATCGTAACCCACAGGGGCGGCGTTTGGACCGGATACTTTAAAACCGTTGTGATCTGCCGGGTTGTGAGATGCGGTAATCTGCACCGATGCGGGAAAATTATATTTGGCCGTGCCCCAGTATACCATGGGCGTGGTTGTCAGACCGGCATCAAATACATTTACACCTGCGTCCATTAAGCCCTGAGCCAATGCTTCAAACAGACTTTCAGAGCTGAGCCTCATATCACGACCCACCAGTACTTTGTCGGCTTCCAGTACACGTGGCAGGAAAAACCCCACTTTGTAAGCGATGTCTTCATTTAGCTGGTCTCCGTATACTCCTCTGATGTCGTATGCTTTAAATGCTTTCATAATATTCTGTTTATTTTTTGTTATCTGAATTGTTTTCCGGGTTTCTGAAACGGGTTCTGGGAATCAGTTTGCCCAGTCCGTTTGTGATTTTTTTCGCATCAAGCAGTGCCTTTACCTTGTCACTTCCTTTTTCCTCTTCAATGGGGTATCCGTAAATTTCCCTGAGCAGTGCATCGTATTTTTGCATGATTACTTTGCGTTTTAGTTTCAGGGTGGGAGAGAGCTCACCACTTTGCGGCGACCACTCCTCACATACCAGTCTGAAACGCTTGATTTTTTCATGCTCCCCCAGATTTTTGTTTACTTCACTTACCTCTTTTTGTATGCGATTAAGGATCTCTTTTTTCTCGATGAGCTCCTGATTATCGCGGTAGTGGATTTTATGTTTATTGGCGTAATGGTGGAGGTGATTAAAATTTGGTGATATTATTGCTGATGCGAATTTTTCATTTTCTCCAACCACCATTAACTGCTCGATTAAAACGGATTCTTTAAATTTGTTTTCAATAACTTGCGGAGCGATGTATTTTCCGGCGGAGGTTTTAAATATCTCTTTTTTGCGGTCTGTTATTTGCAAAAATTTATCATCAATTATCTGTCCGACATCGCCGGTATGCATCCAGCCATTTTCATCAATAACGGCTTTTGTGCTTTCGGGATCTTTGTAATACCCAAGCATAACATGAGGGCCGCGGGCAAGGATTTCACCCTCGTCGCTGATTTGCATTTCTGTGCCTTCCAGTGCCGGTCCCACTGTGCCAATACGGCAATTTTTCCCGCGGTAATGGTTGACAGCAATGACAGGGGATGTTTCGCTCATACCATAGCCTTCAATTACATAGATGCCGGCAGCCCAGAACAGGCGTGCCAGGCGTTTCTGCAGGGATGAACCACCCGAAACCACGCAGCGGATGTTGCCACCAAAAACGGCCTGCCATTTTCTGAAAACCAGTAAGCGTGCAATGCTGAGGCGAATCCTGTACCAAAGATTGTTTCTGTCTGCAACATCGTACTTTTCACCCAAACGCACAGACCAGAAAAATATGGATTTGGTTAATTTGGGTAAATCCTTTCCTTTGGCAATGATTTTATCGTAAAACTTCTCCAACAGGCGGGGGACAGAATTGAATCCATGTGGTTTTACTTCCTGCAAATTGTTAACAATATTGCCCAGCCCTTCGGCATAGTAAATGCTGATGCCTTTGATCTGGAAGTTGTAGTTCATCATGCGCTCATACACATGGCAGAGGGGAAGAAAACTCAGCACCCTTTCGCCGTGATTAAGGGGTAAGATTTTGGATGTGCCCATGGCATTGCTGAGCAGGTTTCTGTGCGATAACATCACGCCTTTGGGATCTCCGGTAGTGCCAGAGGTGTAAATCAGTGTAAACAAGTCATCCGGATGAATGTCAGCCTTGATTTTTTCAAGCTCAGAGCTTAGGGTTTCTGCATTTTCTCTTCCCTGATGAATGATTTCAACCCAGTTGCTGGCATCTTTGATGTCGTTTAATGTGTAGATGTTTTCAAGGGATTCCAGCTTCTCTGCAATCGGCTTGACTCGTCTGTACAACAGTTTATCCGATACAATTACAATGCGGCTGTCGCTGTGTTTTAAAATGTATTCATGCTGCTCGCTGCTGATGGTGGGATAAATGGGAACATGAACCACGCCAATCATGGACATGCCCATATCAAGTATGTTCCAGTGCGGCATGTTGTTTGAGATGGTGGCAATTTTATCGCCTTTTTTAAATCCCATATTCAACAGTCCCATCGCAAAGAACCGGGAATATTTTATGTAATCGGTAGCCGAGAATTTAATCCAGTTGCCCTTGTTTTTATAAACAAGAGCATCCTCAAGCCCTGCATATTTCGTTTTATACTGGTCCAGTATGTCAAAAATTCTGCTTAACGCCATCTGGTAATCTTTAAAGTTGGTAAAACAAAATTAATAAAATCTTATTACCTGCGTCGCGGGTTTGAGTGAATGTCATCAAAGGGGCAAGTGCTGCAGTCAATTGGATGCTTTATTGTCGTGGACAGCCAATAGCGCAGGCCAAACGTGAAGGTGAAGGTTTCATATTGATGTCCGTACAAAACAGAGGCGGTGATGTCCAGTTCTTCGCTGAGGAAAAATTTGTACTCCAGTTCGCCAAGCAAATTAAACTGATTTTCCCAGTTGCCGTTAAGGTTCCAGTCGCCCTCTTCGGTGTAATTATCGTATTGATGCCAGTCTTGCCTGAAATTGTATGTAGGGCCTGCGGCTATGTCAAAAGAGGAACGGAATATTTGCAGAAAGCGGAATTTCAGACCAGCATGGAAAAACATGGCAGGCCTGGCGGCACCGTCAACATAAAATCCTGGCATAAACCGCCATGACAATTGGGTGCCACGCAGGTAGGTTTCAACAGAAACCATCACAGCAGGTTCAACAACCCATTGCTGATTGGCGTCCAGTGCATTTTCATACAGCACACGGTTGGGCGTTTCAAACGGGTGATATCCCAGACCGCCAAACTTGGGATGAATCATGGTTTGAGCCTGTATGGATTGCATCCCAAAAAGGGCAATAATACCAATCAACAAAATACGCATACGGTGTTCCATGTTGTAAAAATAACGAAAATCCCGGAATTTTGGTATGATTTGGAAATTCTAAGCAATGTTTGACCTTAATTTGATGGCTCTTGTGATTAGCCGGAGCTGGTATGGGTGCTTTCTGTTCGATATTCGATATTCAACAATTCAACATTCGCCATTTCGATAAATCTCATTCACAGTGCAGCTCACCCGCCCATCACTCACAACTCATCACTTCCTCCGTCACACCGTCTCTCCATCTCTCTGTCCCTCAATCTCCTCCTCTCTCAATCACCAATTCATCAGATTGTTGTACTGATTCGGTATGCGATAAATCGCATCCCTCCATCCCTCCGTCCCTCCGTCCCTCACTATCTGGCTTCCCTTTTCATTCGATATGACAATAAAATCCGGGGCATAATATTTGCACGCATTTGAAAGAAAATGATTAGTTTTACTGAAAATCCAAAAACGGAGGCTGGCTGTTGATGAGAAATGAATTTATAGTATGCATGGTACTGATTTTAAGCCTGGTTGCATGCAGCGACACAGAAGATAAAACCCAGCCACTGGACGAGCTGTTTGATTCTGCCACCAAACAGTCCGCATCGCCGGAGATCGATGGTGCTGAGGAGGTTATTGGGCTTGCTGATTCTGTTTGTTGCCCTGTAATGATAAACCTTATGGATCCGGACAAAAAACAGCAGGAGTGGCTCGCGATGGAGGCAGAAACATATTGCGAATCATATGGCATTGCATACATCCGGCCGGATTATCAAATATTTCCGGATAAACTTTTTGCGGATACAGTTAATTATCAGTGTGATAATGGCAAATCTTGTAAGCTGAACCTAAGGGCTGTAGCAGACAATTATGTGAATGGAATGGTTTTCTGGCGACCGGACAGTGTCCCTTTGTTTGTGCCGGCCTCTGAAAAAGACACTGTTTTCAATTCTTCAGCAGCTGAAATATATTACCGTTTCACCTATCAAAACTCTGACGCAGAAAAAGACAGTATTACGCTTGCAGAATATACCGAGAGATACCATGACATGATACCGGAAATTCAGGAAAAATACCATTTTGGCGAAAGTGCTAGAAAAATGCGACAGAGAAGTATAGACTATAAGGCAGAAGGCGGCATAAACAATGTATTAGTTGCAAAAATATATTTTAGTTTTAAATATTTGCTTCAAAAAGAAAAAATAGAACTTATTGCTTATAATCTGATCCATTATCCTTTGGCGTATACCGAAGGCGGCGAAAAGGTGCCGGTGAATTCACCGGAGGATTTTATAAAGCTTTCGGACAGGATATTATCTGATGATTTTAGACAGAATTTTTTACGTACCAACCATTATAGGCTTCTGGGCGTTGATAACAGGATTATGGTTGGTGATAACCTGATGTTTTTTAGTCGTATTGGCGGGGATGTCAAAATTGTAGAAATCAATAACTAAACCTTAAACTTACTGACATGAATAAAGCAGTCTTTATTTTTATCCTGATGGTGTTTTTGAGTAGCACAGGTTTTGCACAATCAAATCTCAGTACACTTAAACTGTTGAACGGAGATGAATTGAATGTCATGGATTATCGCCTGGATACGAGCAAATCTGTGTTTTACTACAAGCTGCAAAAACCTTCCGGTAAGATAAAATACAAATCGGTACTGGTGGATGAAGTGTTTGCCTATACTGACAGCACCGGAAATGAGAATGTGTTTTATAGGCCTTCAGATGAAAATGATCCGACTGTTAAACAAATGCGACATGTTGTTCTGGGCTACGGTACTGCTGATGATAAACATCAGGCGTTGTGGGCTATGGCCGGTGGCTTTGCTGTAGGAACAGGAGCTATGCTTACCTCAAAAAATCCCTTTTTTAGTCCGCTTATACCTGTAGCCTACGTTGGTGGGGTTGCACTTGTTAAACCCAGTCGCGACCGGATTGTGTATCAATACCCGCAATACGCTGACAACGACAAATTTATTCGCGCGTATCAACAATCTGCCAGAAACAAAAACATGAAATATGCCATCATCGGATCCATAGAAGGGGTTGTGGTTGGTGCCATTGTCGGGATTCTTACCGGCTATTACAATTAACGCAAAAAGGGATTAGTCATTTTTTCCGCTCCTATGCTGCTCTCCGGACCATGTCCCGGGTATACCGTATATTCATCCGCCAGGCTTAGCAATGTTGTTTTGATTGAGGCAATGAGCTGATCATAATCACCCTGTGGCAGATCTGTGCGGCCAATGGAGCCTGCAAACAATGCATCTCCGCAAAATACAGATTTGCTTTCATGGTGAATAAACGCCAGGCTGCCGGGAGAATGACCGGGTACATGCCGCGCTTCCAGTTCAATCGTTCCGCATGATATTTTCTGTCCGTCAGTTACATTTTTTTCCAGTGGGGCAGGAGGAATCGTTTCCAGACCAAAACTGCGGGCATGGCTTTCGGCTGAAGCCAGTAAAAATGCATCGGCATTATGGCCTTCGGCAGGTATTTCAAACTGCGATTTGAGAAATGCTGTGCCGGAAATATGATCCACATGACCGTGAGTGAGAAGCATGCGATTGAGCTGCAGCTTATGTTCTTTAAGCCAGGAGGTGAACTGCGTATTTTCATGTTCATCCATCATCGCGGGATCAATCACCAAAGCATTGCCATCATTATCACTTAGCAGGTAGGTGTTAACCTGAAACGGGTTAAATACAAAGCGTTTTATGTGCATGTTATGCGTATTTTATCAATGTTTTCCGGTACTTTACGTTTCCACCTGCGATGACTCCAGAGCCAGTAAGCCGGTTCCTGCTCCAAAACAGATTCCAGCTTTTTCATGTACTTGCAGGTTAACATACCCGGAGCCTCCCGGTCAGGATCGAAGGGGATTTCTTCAAGCTGTATGTCATAATGCCCGCGTTTTACCTTGCGCACATCGACAAAAATCAAAGGAAGCTTCAGTTTGCGGGCATACGCCTCAGGTCCGTGAATGCAAGGCGTGTTTTGATGCATAAATGTCAGCCAATGGCATTTTTTCATGTTGCTTGGCGTCTGATCTGCAGCCATGATAAATCCCAGGGGCTTATTCTGTTTGTTTTGAAAAGCCGTTTTGGTTTCCTGCACAGGTACAAGCTGCATGCCTGTTCGTGTGCGTTTGCGGATGCCGTATTTTTCACTGAATTTGTTTTTTAAGGGCAAATACAGAGATATGCTTTGGTGCTGAAGCAGGATGTTAAAACATTGCATGCCCCATTCCCAGTTGCCGTAATGCGATGCAAGGAAAATCACATCCTTTCCTTTCCTGGCAAATTTGTCTGCTACCTCCGGGTTGGAGATGGTATACCGCCTGCAAAGACGCTCCGGTTTGCAGGTCATGCCCTTGGCTGTTTCAAAAAACACATCCGTAAGATGACGGTAGAATTTCTTTTGAATACCTGTAATTTCATTCTCAGATTTGTCAGGGAAACTGCGTTCCAGATTGTGCCTGACAACTTTTTTACGGTATCCAATCACCGAGTACATCAAAAAAGCGGCAACATCAGACTTTAGGTACATCAGCCAAAAGGGTGTAATGGCTTGTATGTTAACAAATACCCTGAATAAAATGTACTCCAGCCGGTTTTTCATAATCTGTTTTCTTGTTGCAAATGTAGGGATTTGCGCATAATATTCCACGGAATTACTGAAATCTTTCGTCCACGGAATACCGTATGGGTATACCATAACGCAATCCGATGTGTAGACTGTGGCCATACATTTTCGGATCAACCCCACCGGCAATATTCTCATAAACGTAAAATGAACTCAGATCAAGAAAATACTTGTAATCGGCATATACAGCCAGACGCGAAGTGATGTAGTACTCAACGCCACCTCCGGCTCTGAGGCTGAATGTCAATCCCGGATGATCCGGCCTGCTGTCAAAACGGTAATTGTGTTCGGGTATATATGCATTATCAGGCAGTGAATCTGTGTTTGCTGCTCTGCTTGCGCTCAGAAGAACATTCACCATTGCGCCTATATCAGCATAGACATTAAACCGTGTTCCGAAATTGTAGCGGGCACTAACCGGCAGGCTGATGTAATTGAGCTTGTACATCGCTTTTGTGTATCCTATGGACTCGTTAAGCCTGTTGTATACCTCGATGCCGTTATCTTTGCTGAATTGCCGGCTTGCAAACTGAAACCCGGCTGTAAAGCCAAATTCCTGCCATTGCGAAAAATAGGCTTCAACACCGTAGCCATAACCAAACCCCGGGATGAGATCATCACCATACAAATGGTTTTTTAATTGGGTGTAAAGAATGTCACCATGTCCGCAAACAAACAAACTGCTGTCGGTGCTGCGTATCCATGCATTTGCTGTTCCCGTGAGAAACAAAAAAGAAATCAGTATAAAAATATGTTTATTTAACTTCGCTTTCAATGCTGCCATCTTTAAAGCGGGTTTTTATGGTGTTACCTTTGCGTAATTCCTTTGCAGATGTTACCGGTTTTCCATCTTTGCTGGTCAGAGTGAAGCCTTTTTCCAGTAAGCGGGCCGGATCGTTTGCATGCAGCTTGTCCGCCAAACGCTCCAGTTTGTGTTGCTCCCTTACAAAGGCGTGACTGAGACTTTGCCTGAGCTTTTGCTCAAGGTTGTCGCAGGCTTTAATTTCCTGATGCAGACTGAAGGTATTTGCAGTGGACAGCGTGTAAATGAGCTGGTTAACCTGCTGATGTTTGTTGCGAATAAAACTGTGATCTGCTCGCTGAAGCCTGGTGTTTAAAAATTCCAGTTTTTGATTCTGTTGATTCAAATGCGACTTTACGGCTGGTGTAAATTGGCGTGAGAGACGATTCAGCCCGTCATTTTTAGTGTTAAGGTATTGACGTAAACCGGATAGCAGGTTTTCAAGCTCTGTGTCCAGGCTTTCTTCAAATCCGCGGTTATGGCTGATAATCGCCTCGGCTACGGCTGTTGGTGTTTTCAGATGCGTGTGGGCTACCATGTCGGTAACCGAAGCATCCCGCTCATGCCCGATACCTGAAAATACGGGTATGGGAAACTGTGCCACATGGGAGGCAATTTCATAATTATCAAACCATGACAAATCAGTTTTGGCACCACCGCCACGGATGATCACAACAAGGTCAAATTCCGAACCTGCTTCGTAGATAGACTCCAGGGCTGTAATGACAGTGTTTTCAGTGTCTTCACCCTGCATGGCTGCCCGGAAAAGCTGAATCTGAAAGGCATAATGGTATGAATTGCTTTCCATCTGAGCTACAAAATCTCCGAATCCTGCTGCTGTATCCGATGATATTACCGCGATTTTGCGTATTACCAGTGGCAGGTCCAGAGTTTTGTTCATCTCTGTGATCCCTGCATTTTCCAGGCGGGCAATGATTTCCTTGCGACGCTTCTCCACATCGCCCAGGGTGTAAGTGGGATCAATGTCCCCAATTTGTAAACTAAGTCCGTATTGCTCGTGATAATCCACACGCACTTTGATCAACACCTTGAGACCGGCTTTCAAACGCTCTTTGCTCTGGCTTTCAAAATAGGCACTGAGCATGCGGTATTTCATGGCCCAGATAATGCCACGGGCTCTTGCCAGAATGCGGTCATGCTTTTCATCTTTTTGTATCAGGCTCAGGTAGCAATGCCCTTTGTAGGTGACATTGAGTTCACTGATTTCAGCGACTACCCAGTAATGCGTGTCAAGCTTGTCTTCAAGGGCAAACCTGATCTGTTGTTGTAATTCCAGCAGATTTATGGTGGTTTCAGCCATGAATCAGTGTTTTACAAATTTTTCGCTGTAACGTCTGGTTTCGGTTTGTAAGTGCAAAATGTACATGCCACGCGATAAAGCCGCAATTTCGGGCAGAGGAAAGCGATTGTAGGAGCTGCGTTTTACCGCCATGTCCTTGCTGATGATCAAGCGGCCGCGAGAGGAGTATACATTCAGCTTGACCTCCTGTGTGTCAACTGAGTAAAAATCTATGGTCAGATCATTTGCTGTCGGATTTGGGTACAGCTTTACAAGCTGTTCACTTTCAAAATCATTGTATTGAATTTTTTTCAGAATCAGATTGGCAGCTCCGAAATCCGGAATACCGTAACCCATCGTGTCAGTGGGAGTATCGTAATAATTTGCAGATTGCTCAATGGCATTGATGATTTCCATATTGCTCATTTGCGGGTTTGCCTGCCACAAACAAGCTGCCATACCTGCAATAAGCGGGGAGGAGAAGGATGTTCCGCTTCCCTGGCTGATGCTGTTACTATTTGTCTGGTAATAGGTGTCCTGCCCCTGAGCAACCACATTTGGTTTTACCCGGCCATCAGAAGAGTAACCGATAGAGCTTAATGCAGAATAGTGTCCGAGACTGTCTGTCGCGCCAACCGTGATTACGGAATCGGCATCAGCAGGCATGCCAATATAAGGATTGGGATCGTTCCCATTGTTTCCGGCACTGATGCTGACAAGGATGCCTTTCTGACCGGCCAAACTTGCAGCTCTTGAAATGGGTGCTGTCTGACCGTCGGTGTCAGCAGTGCTGTAATTCCATTGCTCAAGATCAAATTCTCTGTACCCCAGGGATACATTGATAACATCCACACCCATGCTGTCGGCAAATTCTGCCCCGCGGGCCCAGTTGTATTCTTCTATGCGTTGCTCTGTGGCACCGTCTTCAGTTCTGATCAGTAAGAATTCAGCGCGTGGTGCTGCTCCGACAAGCTGCCCTTCATCTTCACCGGCCAGAATGCTCATCACCGATTTACCATGAGAACTGTGAGAAAAAACCTGGTTGTCCATGTCTACAAAATCTTCTGTTGCCAGAATGCGGTTTTCACTAAAAATGTACTGAAACGAGCTAAGGCCTGTCATATCATAAAACCCTCCGTCAAGGACTGCTATCATCATACCTTCACCACGATATCCCTGATTGTGAAGAATGTGACCGTTGAGCATGGTGATCTGATTATTGGCAAAACCGTAGTCAAAAAAGTTATCTTCCTGGCTGGATTTGGTGATAACTGCCATCCGGATAAATTCGCTGTTTCGAACAAAACCGTATGATTCAATGGTATCAATCAGGTCTGTATCATGTGTTAAAACCACAGCGCCATTCAACCATTTGGACGTATAACGTAGTGACAGACCAAGGCTGGTGAGGCTGTCAGTATAAAAACTGCTCACGGGCAAATCTGTGCTGTCAATTTCTATACCCTGATTGCTTCGCCTGTCCAGTGCCCGCTGGCTGAGAAAGTCTTCCGGAAAATCAATGGAATAGTCATTGTTCAGTTTGTCTGTAAATCCAATCCAGTATGCCGGTGGTTCGTCCTGGGCAGACAGCAGTAAATAAATCGTGACGAACATTATGGATAAAATCAATTTCTTAAAATTCATAGTCATCATCTTTTCCACGTTTCACAAAGGTTTGACGGAAAATGCTGCCCGTGGTTATCCGCTCTTCAAGCGGTACGCCGGGTTCAATCTCCTGGGAGTTAATTGTCGTAATTTCCTTGTATATCAAACCGGTATCTCTCGCAAATTGTTCAATTCGGTAATCCTTGTGTATCAATGATGAATCCGCCTTCTGCGTAACGGTCAGAACGGAATCAAACATGTGTCCGTTGACCTGAAGAACCTCATCCACACCTGTGACTTCATACTCCATGGGATCCAGTGTGTTGTATGCATTGCCGTCCCAGGATTTTTGTAAATCTGCAGGAAAATAAATTTTCACGTATTCAATGTTTTCCTCGGTAAGGAAAAGCCTGTGATTGTTGATCTGAACGCTCCACACATCAGACAAGGACCAGACAGCGCTGTCATGTGGCCGCTTATAACGCACGAACATGTACGCTTTCCGTCCCACATTATCAATATATGTACCGCCGATAAGCTCCTTAAGCTGATACTGACTTGTATCATACACTTCAGAAGGGGCATCAATGTTGATTTCCGTGACATCATACTGATTATATTTACCGAGCTCAATGGGATAATAGGAAAAGTCCTGTGAAGCAAAATAATCCTCGTTCTCTTCTGTGCAGGCATTTAGCAGCAGAAGCAGCAGTAGTATCAGTGGTGTGATCAGTTTTTTCATGCGATCAGTTATCTCTTGGTAATTCCACATTACCGTTTCAGCAACGAATTTAATCAAAATTTGCTTAACGAAAGCGAAATTATGGAATTAATCACCATCACAAAGCGATGGGTTTTGTCAAAAAAAAGGCCGGAAAACCCGGCCTCAATCTGTGTGTTAATCATGCATGAACATGGGGTCCCATGGTGGAAGCATAATGGGCTCTTGTTCAAGAATTTTTAGTGTTTTTTTATCAATATGCTGTTTATTAGCAACCAGCCTGAACAGGTAGTTATCAAACCACTGGTCTGTAAAGCTCAGATAACCTTCGTAACCATAGGTTGATCCCCATGAGTTTTCAAACTGCCACATTACAGGCTTTTCATTTTCGTCTACATCTACAGCCATAAGCAACATGGCATGAGATGATCCTGATTCGCGTGATTGTATGCGTTCGGCTTTGTTCATGCCAAAATCAACACCGTAAAGCGATTCAAAATCATAATTGTTTAAATCAAGCGTGCCCTCATCTTTGCTGAGCTGTTTGCCCACATCGCAACTGACATACATGGCTTCGTTGGCTTTGATGCCTTTGATGGCGTATTTTTTCAGCTCCTTGTTTGGCAGGTTGATGTACCGCCAGTTTTTGCCTTCCATAACGTTGCGATCGTACTCAATTTCATATAACTTATAATATTCACGTGTGGGATCATTCATCAACATGACATAATCATCGGGGCTGTATTCGGGGAACAGACTTTTATAAAAACTTAACGGAGTGTATGATTTTCTCTCACCGATCTTGCCATCTTTATCTGCAAACCGATACGTAAATTCCTGTGGTGGTTCGCCAAGGCTGAGAGCCAGCATACGGTAGATGTCTTCAAGCATGCTGAGCTTTTCGCTGCGGGCTGCATCCATGCCTTTATCAGATGTGGCTATTTCACGCAATCTAAGGCCCTGTTCACGCAATTTGCGTTTCAGCATACGCCGCATCCAGGCAGTGTTTGATGAATGATGGGTTTCGGGCATTACGCTTTTGGGCACCAGTCCGTATTTGTCCACGAGGTTGGCAAATGAATTCCATACGCCGCCATCGCCAATGGGATTTTTAAACAGCCACTCCACCTTGCGGTCATCCATTGGCTTGTCTGCGGTGGAAATGCAGTTTTCCAGAAACAGGTTGGCTTTTTCAAGCTGATCCCAGAAATACAGGTAATTTTCAGAAAATTCAAACCCACTGAGGTTCTTGTTTTTTATTACCTGAGGGCGCAAGCTGTTCAGACTGGTGAACATCCAGCAACGGCCTGAGCTTTCCTGGTCGGTAATGCCGGTAACCTCTACCTTGTATTTGAAATGGTGATCCACCGAACCAACATTTTCCCGGTTAACAGCCACGTCTTTTACGGCATTGGCACTCAATGCATTCATGATGGCTTTGTTGTTGGCATCTTCGCTGTCAAAACTGCTTCTCAGCTCTTGAAGGTCTGTTTCATTTAAGCCGTTCTGAGCCATTGCAAGTAACGCTGTGAGGCTCAGCAAAAGGCTTGTCAGTAATATTTTTCTCATAAGTTCTTTGTTTTTGATGTCGTAAAGATAAAAAAATGTTTTTTTCTGATGCCTGCGGTTTTGTGCGATTTCAGACGATACGCTTATTGCATGCGAAGTTTCTTTCCCGATCAGATTCAGGATGTGTCGTCTGCCTGCCTGAAAAATGATGTATGCAGGAGTACTTTATACTGAAAACCTGTAGGTTGACAGATCCTGTCTGCAAAGCTGGGTTCTGTTCGCATATTTCCGCTTCTTTAGATCGATTTTAAGTTATGCCCTTGTATTGAATAACAGGCAAAAAAATGCTTGTAAACTAAAGAAATCTGTTAAATTAGCAGCTCCGGAATCCATTTTAGGTTTTCGGGTTAACGTAATGAATATTAATGTGTAACAAATATCCGAACAGACATGAGTAACAAGAAAAAATTCATGACTTGTGACGGAAACATGGCAGCTTCACACGTAGCTTACATGTTTAGCGAAGTCGCATGCATTTATCCGATTACCCCGTCATCAACAATGGCCGAATATGTTGATGAGTGGGCCGCCAATGGAAGAAAAAACATTTTTGGACAAACTGTTCAGGTTGAAGAAATGCAATCTGAAGCCGGTGCTGCCGGTGCTGTGCATGGTGCACTGCAGGGTGGATCATTAACATCTACCTTTACTGCCTCACAGGGTTTGTTGCTGATGATACCGAACATGTATAAAATCAGCGGTGAATTGCTTCCGGGCGTTTTCCATGTATCTGCCCGTAGCGTTGCAGCTCAGGCATTGTCAATTTTTGGTGATCACAGTGATGTGATGAACTGCCGTATGACCGGTTTTGGTATGATTGCCACCGGTGGTGTGCAGGAAATTATGGACCTGGCGCCCATTGCGCATCTGACATCAATCAAAACGCGCGTGCCTTTCCTTCATTTCTTCGATGGTTTCCGTACGTCTCACGAAATCCAGAAAGTTGAGTATTTTGAAAACGACCAGATGGCAAAACTGCTGGATTTTGATATGGTGCAGAAGTTCAGGGATAACACACTGAATCCTGAGCGTCCTGTTACGCGTGGAACAGCTCAAAACCCGGACATTTATTTCCAGGCCCGTGAAGCGTCCAATAAATTTTATGATGTTATTCCTGATATGGTTGAAGAATACATGCAGGAAATCAGTAAAATGACAGGCCGTGAATACCATCCGTTCAATTACCATGGTGCACCCGATGCCGAACATGTTGTTATTGCAATGGGAACGGTTACTGACACCCTGCGCGAAGTTGTTGATGCGCTGGTTGCCAAGGGTGAAAAAGTTGGTATGCTTGCAGTTCATCTGTACCGTCCGTTTTCTGCGAAATATTTCATGAAAGCCATGCCGGATACTGTGAAACGTATCGCAGTACTTGATCGCACAAAAGAGCCCGGCGCTAATGGTGAACCACTTTACCTTGATGTAAGAGATGTATATTACGGTAAAGAAAATGCACCTGAAATTGTTGGTGGTCGCTATGGCTTGTCTTCAAAAGATACAACACCTGCAATGATGGTTTCAGTCTTTGATAATCTCAAACAAAACGAACCCAAAAACGGTTTCACGGTTGGTATCGAAGATGATGTGACCTTCCTGTCACTACCCAAAAAAGAAGAAATCTCTGTTGTACCCGAAGGTACTTACGAAGCGAAATTCTTTGGACTGGGTTCTGATGGTACCGTTGGTGCAAACAAAAACAGCATCAAAATTATCGGAGAATCAACTGACAAATTCTGTCAGGCATATTTTGCCTACGATTCAAAAAAATCCGGTGGTTTTACGGCTTCTCACCTTCGCTTTGGTGATAAACGTATCCGTTCGCCATACCTGGTAACCAAACCTGACTTTGTGGCTTGCCATGTTCCGGCATATATTGATAAATACGATATGCTCCGTGGTATAAAAGAAGATGGTGTGTTCCTGCTCAACTCAATCTGGGATGAAGAGGAAACCAAAAAACGCCTGCCGGACAACATTAAGAAAACTCTTGCAGAGAAAAACATCAAATTCTACATCATCAATGCCACTGAAATTGCTGAAGAAATTGGTCTTGGTAATCGCACCAACACCATCATGCAGTCAGCTTTCTTTAAGATTTCCGAGGTGATTCCATACGACCTTGCTGTGAAAGAAATGAAGAAAATGATTGTTAAATCCTTTGGTAAAAAAGGTGAAGACATTGTCAACATGAACTACAAAGCTGTAGAACGTGGTGGAGATGTTACACAGGTGGATGTGCCGGCTGAATGGAAGGACATAAAAGATGGTCAGTTCCACATCCCGCATCATCCTGATGCTACAGAATTTATGAAAACCGTTGCCGATGTTGTGAATGCACAACTTGGTGATGATCTGCCCATCTCTGTTTTTAACGATCGTGAGGATGGAACGTTCCCTGCAGGTACCACCAAATATGAAAAACGTGGTGTGGCTGTTAACGTTCCGGAATGGATTGAAGACAACTGTATACAATGTAATCAGTGTGCTTATGTTTGTCCGCACGCTGCAATTCGTCCTTTCCTCCTTACTGAAGAGGAATATGAAAATGCTCCTGAAGGCACACGTGCTATTAAAGGCCTGGGCAAAACCAAGGAATACAAATTTGTTATGCAGGTAAGCCCGCTGGATTGTACCGGTTGCGGAAACTGTGCCGATGTTTGTCCGGCAAAAGAGAAGGCTTTGGTAATGAAGCATCTGGATACTCAGATGGAAGAAGCCGGGCGTTTTAAATATATGGATGAAACCGTAGGCTATAAAGATGATATCCTGCCCAAAGAAAAAACCGTTAAGAATTCACAGTTTGCTCAGCCACTCTTTGAATTCTCCGGTGCGTGTGCCGGTTGTGGTGAAACACCATACATCAAAGCCATCACACAATTGTTTGGTGAGCGTATGATTGTTGCCAACGCTACTGGTTGCTCTTCCATTTACGGAGGTTCTGCGCCAAGCACACCATATACCACAAATTACAAATCAGGTAAAGGTGTGGCATGGGCTAACTCTCTGTTTGAAGATAACGCAGAATACGGCTTTGGTATCGCTACAGGTATTGATAAAGTACGTGAACGCATTCAGCTCTGGATTGAAGAAGCTGACTGGGATGCGGAAACCAAAGAACTGGGTCAGGCATGGATTGATAATATGAACGATGCTGCCGGTTCTGAAGACGCCAGCGAAAAACTCCTTGCCAAACTCAAAGGCATGGATGATGAAAACGCGAAAAATATCATGACAAACAAAGATTACCTTGTGAAAAAATCCGTTTGGATTGTCGGAGGTGATGGTTGGGCTTATGACATTGGCTACGGCGGACTTGATCACGTTATTGCCAGTGGTAAAGATGTGAACATCCTTGTTCTCGATACAGAAGTGTATTCTAATACCGGCGGTCAGGCATCCAAAGCTACACCTGTAGGTGCAGTTGCCAAATTTGCTGCAAGTGGTATGAAGGTGCGCAAAAAAGATCTCGGCGCTATGGCTATGACTTACGGTACCGTTTATGTTGCTCAGGTATCTATGGGTGCCAGCCAGAATCAATTCTTTAAAGCAATCAAAGAAGCTGAGGCTTATCCCGGACCATCCGTGGTAATTGCGTATTCACCGTGTATCAATCACGGCCTGCGCAAAGGTATGGGTAAATCACAGTGGGAAGAAGGCGAAGCTGTTAAGTCAGGTTACTGGCATAACTATCGCTTCGATCCAAGACTTGAAGAAGAAGGTAAAAATCCGTTCCAGCTTGACAGCAAAGAGCCCGACTGGAGCAAATTCCAGGAATTTATCAACTCTGAGGTACGTTACCTGTCCCTCACCAAAACATTCCCGGAAGAAGCCGATAAACTCTTTAAAATCGCGGAAGATGATGCAAAATGGCGTTACAATTATTACAAACGCCTTGCTGATCAGAAATAATCTGAAAAATCACCATAAAGAAAGCCGGTTCATTTGTTTGAACCGGCTTTTCTTTCATATGGATAAGCATTATCTATTTCTTAAATACGCTCTTGCCTATCAAATGATCAATGCTGATGCGTCCTGGACCCAAAATAAAGAGGGCAAATGCCATCAGAAAATAGTACAGGGGAATTTCAAAGCCTCCCGCTGAAGCGGAAAAACCGGCCTCCCAGTGAACTGCAAAAATGGCTACCAGCATGGTGATCATCACCGGAATGCTTATCAGTCTGGTTCCAAGTCCGATCAGAAACAGCCATACTGCCAGAAATTCTGTTATCCCGACAAGGTAGGCACTAAACCCGGGAACAGGCATGCCCATAGCGGCAAATTTCTGACCCACAGCTTCAAAATCCTGAACTTTACCCATAGCCGGGTTGTAAAATCCCCAGGCAAGAATCAGGCGCAGAAATAATAAAGGTATATCCCTGAGCTTATTCAATCCATCGTAAATTCGTTTATACAGTTTTACCATAATCGTAGTGGTTTGGTACATAGCAATAACTATCAAACATGTGAAATTGTTTTAAGCTTGTGGTAATGTATAGAAAATCAGAATGTTGGGCAATGAGCTTGTTTCCGCTTATTGAGAGGAAAACCAAAACAATCAATAAAAGTAGCTTATTCGAATTATTCCGTATGTCTGATAAAGCCGAATCTCCTTGCCTTCATTTACTGACGCATAATATCCTGCTTTATAATAAGGTGTCAGAGCACGAATCCCTTCAACACTTAACCGGAGTTGAGAATTGATAAGGTAACTGCCTCCCAGAACCACACCAAATTCAAAACGATTAACATCTTCAAAAGCATCGCTGGTTTGCACGACATCATCCATAATGCTGCCTTCACCTATCTGCACTCTGACAATGGCTTCATCCTTACCGGCAAACAGCCAGGAGCCATAAACCCCGGTATGAGCTGATGCACGAGGGTGAAATTGCCAGTGCAGCGGCAATACCATATCAAACTGGTGCATGCGGGCATGTCCTTCAATATCTGCTGTGTAATAGGTGGGTACAGAGGAGGTGTTTCCATTGCCCTGTATGTCCACGTCAACCACGGTATCTTTTTTTTGCGTTGATCCGTATTTAAATTGCCTGAAATCGTACTGAACAGACGGGTTCAGACTGAGTTTTTCATTAAAATAAAAACGATACTCCAGACCGGCTACGCCGCCGGGCAAACCGGATCCGTAATCGGCTGTATCCATCTCCGTAGGCAGGGCGCCTCCATAGTTTATTCCAAGAATGATACCCGCGGTGCTGTCTGTGATCTGAGCCTGCAGATTAACTGCCAGCATAATTAAGACTATGAGGCCGTAAATTGCTTTCATTTGCCCGTAGATTCTATGATTTCAACATCATCAATAAACAAGGTTGAGCCGACATGCCCATTGAAATCCTGTCCGGAGATGCTGGTTAAAAACAGGATATTAATGCTGTCGGGTTGCTGATCGTATTGTCGGTACTCGTAAATGAGTTCAAATTTGCTGTAGTTGGGTAGGCTGTCAGTTACAGTGATGACAGCCTCGGCTATGGTATCCCGCATGCCTGCAATGGAATCGTAACGGGTAAGACTGCTGTACAAAACGGCTGTATCCTGCGTAGCAGGCAGGTATTTGTAATAGCCTTCAACCAGTGTGGGAGCGTCTTCATATGGCTGGCCCAGCACAAGGTTTTCACCAATGGGGCGCTCTGTATCAAAATAACCGGATGCAATAATGCCTGGAATAATAAGGTCATCACCCCAGTTAATGGTTTCCAGCCTCACGGCATAGTTGCCCGAGTGAGCATCTTCCGTTTTTGTCATGGTGACGGGACATCCCAGCGTGTTTAGCATGTTGAGAGAACTCCACCATCCGCTCTCAGGAATTTCCCAGCTTACTTCTCCTTCGGTATGCGTTTTCCAGGTTTCGAAATCCCCGTCAAAATCTGCATCGCTGATCTGCGTATTGTCATCGCTGTTATCATCCGCTTCATCCGGCTCGTCACAGCCTGATGTACCCGTGAGCAATGCTATGACAATGAAACTACTGAATACGTAATAACTGACTTTCTTCATATCCGTCTCCTTTTATGCTGATAATGTAAGCTGATTTTGGTAATTCTGATACATTCAGTTGAAAGTGGTTTGAGGGTATTTGCATCTGATGCAAACGTTTACCTGTCATATCATAAATCATCAGAACATCTCCGGCCCGGGCCTGTATGTGAACTGAACGTTGTGCAGGGTTAGGGTACATGCTGAATTCATTTTCCAGCACACCAAGCTTCTTACCAGTTGCCATTTCGATCTCCATCTTATCAATGAGCATGACAGATCCTGCTACCGGATCGTTAAAATCCGTAGAGAGTACCGTTAGCTGCATTGAGTCAGGAGTTTCAGAGCCTGAGTATTCAAAGTTTGTTTCAAAATAGGTGTATTCAGATACCGTATCTTCTCCATAAAACTCGGCAACACCAATCGTATCCGGTATTTCACCTCCGTTGTATTTCAGCAGAAACACGCCAACAACGGCATGATCATCCGCAGTAGCAGGAGTGTACTTGTAATAACCTGATATTTTTTCCGGACGGTAAGGAAAGTAGCTCCCGCCAAACAACTCGGCCGATTGTGTCCACAAGTCAAACTCGAAACGGGCCGTGGTAATAAAAGCCGGAGAAACGAAGCCCACAATGCTGGCCGATTCAAGCCGCGCAGCATAATTACCGGAATATGCGTCTGTTGTTTTTTCAACGGTTAATGTCACTGATGCACTTGCTTCATTGCTGGTTTCCCATCCCTCAGGAATTTCATAATCGCCTTCGCTTAGCCAGTTTTCAAGGTCGTTGTTGTTAATTTCCTGTGCGGTGATGTTGGTAAGGGAAAATGCCAGAAGCAGGATAAGAATGGTGAATTTTTTCATGGTTCAAACGAATTAAATTGGTTGTTTTTGATAACAAGATAAATAAATTTTGGTTCACAAAAAAATCACGATTAAATAAATCTGCCTGAAGGGTGGTTGAAAAACTATTTAGTTATTGATTTGAAATAGGTAAGTATGGTTGCAAAGCAGCTAAATAATGGGTTTTTGTTCAAATACGTTAAATATGATGTGAATTATGTGTTTTCTTTTTGTTATATGACAAA
>CAYQMB010000051.1:0-19837 GCA_964418565.1 uncultured Bacteroidales bacterium
AAACCTTCAAACCTCAAACCTTCAAACCTCAAACCTTCAAACCTCAAACCTTCAATCTTTATTCAAACCGCCCGATGATATCCTTGATTTCACTGATTTTTTCATCCAGCATTGTCTTGTCTGATGCTTCTGCAATCAGGCGCAGGTATGGTTCAGTGTTGGAAGGCCGGATGTTAAACCACCAGTTGGCATAATTCAGCCGGTAGCCATCAAAGTCCATGAATTTTTCAGGCTTTTCCTTATCCATAAAGTGGTTTTTTACGGCCTCCATGGCTTCGGCTTTTTGACTGATTTTAAAGTTGATTTCGCCGGAAGAGTGGTAGGGTGTAATTTCAGCAATGCGTTCGGATAAGCTTATGCCCTGATCCTTCAGTTTTTTCATCACATTAAGGATAATCAGGCAGGCCATCAAACCGGAATCGGAATAATAAAAATCTTTAAAGTAATAGTGCCCTGCCAGTTCGCCACCGTACAGACCGTCAATTTCACGTAGCTTTTTGGCCGCATATGCCCGTCCTACACGCCATGTGTACATATCTACTTCATATGGTGCCAGGTATTCACCCACAGCTTTGGATGTGCGTATGTCCTGAATGACTTTTGTGCCGGGTGTTAATCTGTCTTCAAAATATTCCCCCATAAAAGCAATCATCAGGTCAGGGCTGATGAAATCACCTTTTTCATCCAGAAACATCACCCTGTCGGCATCGCCATCAAAGATGATTCCGATATCTGCCTGCTCTGATTTAACTTTCTTACGGAGCGCATGCAGGTTTTGCGGATTCAGCGGGTTGGGATCATGGTTGGGAAACGTACCGTCGGGGCGTTCAAAAATGTACGTGGGTCTTTTTTTCAGCAAATCCTTAATAAAGGGACCGCCAATGCCGTTGGAACCGTCAATGACAATTTTCAGACCGCTGATATCGGGTTTGTATTGTTTCAGAAAATCAAGGTATGCATCGCGGTAGTCCAGCGCTCTGTAGAAGCCGGGTTTTTCAACCGGCACAGGCTCCTCGCCACTCTGATGAGCTCTTCAATGGCCTTGAGGCCGTCATCGTAACCCACAGGGGCGGCGTTTGGTCCGGATACTTTAAAGCCATTGTGATCTGCCGGGTTGTGAGATGCGGTAATCTGCACAGAGGCCGGAAAGTCGTATCTGGCAGTGCCCCAGTATACCATGGGCGTGGTTGTCAGGCCGGCATCAAACACATTCACACCTGCGTCCATTAATCCCTGTGCCAGCGCCTCAAACAGGCTTTCAGAGCTGAGTCTCATGTCGCGACCCACCAGAACCTTGTCTGCCTCCAGTACCCGTGGAAGGAAATACCCCACTTTGTAGGCAATATCTTCGTTTAGTTGGTCTCCATATACACCTCTGATATCGTATGCTTTAAATGCTTTCATTTTCCTGTGATTTTAGTTTTTGTTGTTTGAATTATTATCTGAATTTCTAAAGCGTGTTCTGGGAATCAGTTTGCCCAGCCCGTTCGTGATTTTTTTCGCATCAAGAAGTGCTTTTACTCTGTCACTGCCTTTTTCTTCTTCTATGGGGTATCCGTAAATTTCCCGCAGAAGTGCATCGTATTTTTGCATGATGACTTTGCGTTTCAGTTTCAGGGTGGGAGAGAGCTCACCACTTTGCGGCGACCATTCTTCACACACCAGCCTGAAACGCTTGATCTTTTCGTGTTCTCCCAGGTCTTTATTCACATCCCGCACTTCTTTTTGGATACGGCTTATAATCTCATTTTACTCAATAAGCTCTTGATTATCACGGTAGTGTATCTTGTGTTTGTTGGCGTAATGGTGTAGGTAATTGAAGTTTGGTGATATTAAGGCTGATGCGAATTTTTCATTTTCACCAACTACCATGATCTGTTCAATCAAAACGGATTCTTTAAACTTGTTTTCAATTACCTGTGGTGCAATATACTTGCCTGCAGATGTTTTGAAAATTTCTTTTTTGCGGTCGGTGATTTGCAAAAACTTTTCATCAACTATCTGCCCGACATCACCGGTGTGCATCCATCCGTTTTCATCAATAACGGCTTTTGTGCTTTCGGGATCTTTGTAATACCCGAGCATAACATGCGGGCCGCGGGCAAGGATTTCACCTTCATCGCTGATTTGCATTTCTGTGCCTTCCAGTGCGGGTCCTACAGTGCCAATGCGGCAGTTTTTGCCCCGGTAATGGTTGACAGCAATAACCGGAGAGGTTTCGCTCATCCCATAGCCTTCAATCACATATATGCCGGCAGCCCAGAACAGGCGTGCCAGGCGTTTCTGCAGAGACGAACCACCCGAAACCACGCAGCGGATGTTGCCACCAAAAACTGCCTGCCATTTTCTGAAAATCAGCAAACGTGCAATGCTGAGGCGAAATTTGTACCAGAGGTTATTGTTATCGGCAACATCGTATTTTTCACCCAGGCGCACTGCCCAGAAAAATATGGCTTTCGTGATTTTGGGTAAATCTTTTCCTTTGGCAATGATTTTATCATAGAATTTTTCAAGCAGTCGCGGTACGGAGTTGAAGCCGTCTGGTTTCACCTTTTGCAGGTTGTTGACAATATTTCCAAGTCCCTCGGCGTAATAGATACTGATGCCTTTGATCTGAAAATTATAATTCATCATCCGCTCATACACATGGCAGAGTGGCAGAAAACTCAATACCCGCTCACCATAATCAAGTGGCAGTATCTTCGACGTAGCCATGGCATTGCTGAGCAGGTTTCTGTGCGACAGCATTACGCCTTTAGGGTCACCGGTTGTCCCGGATGTGTAAATAAGGGTAAACAAATCATCAGGATGAATCTCAGCCTTGATTTTTTCAATTTCGCGCTGAGGTTTTCGGCATTTTCCCTTCCCTGATGGATGATTTCAACCCAGTTGTCAGCCCCGTCAATATCATTGAGTGTATAGAGGTTCTCCAGGGAATCGAGTTTGTCTGCTATGGGTTTTACCCTGCGAAACAGCGTTTTATCCGACACGATGACAATGCGGCTGTCGCTGTGCTGCAAAATGTATTCGTGTTGTTCGCTGCTGATGGTGGGATAAATGGGTACATGCACCACGCCTATCATTGAAATGCCCATATCAAGGATGTTCCAGTGCGGCATGTTGTTTGAAATGGTGGCAATTTTATCGCCTTTTTTGAAGCCCATATTCAACAGCCCCATGGCAAAGAATCGTGAATATTTTATGTAATCGGTAGCCGAAAATTTAATCCAGTTGCCTTTGTTTTTATAAGCAAGGGCATCTTCAAGTTCCGCGTATTTCGTTTCATATTGGTCCAGTATGTCAAAAATTCTGCTTAACGCCATCCGGTAATCTTTACGGTTAACAAAGCAAATTTAATAAATTCTTATTACCTGCGGCGTGGTTTTGAGTGAATGTCTTCGAAAGGGCAGGAGCTGCAGTCGATTGGATGTTTTATTTTTGTTGACAGCCAATACCGCAGGCCAAATGTGAAGGTGAAGGTTTCATACTGGTGTCCGTATAAAACTGAAGCGGTGATGTCCAGTTCTTCGCTGAGGAAAAATTTATATTCCAGCTCGCCAAGTAAGTTGAACTGATTTTCCCAATTTCCGTTCAGGTTCCAGTCGCCTTCTTCGGTGTAATTATCGTATTTGTGCCAGTCCTGCCTGAAATTGTACGTGGGCCGGCTGCAATGTCAAAGGATGACCTGAAAATTTGTAAAATGCGCAATTTCAGACCGGCGTGGAAAAACATGGCAGGCTGGGCGGCAGCATCAACATAAAATCCGGGCATAAAGCGCCATGATAACTGCGTGCCTCGCAGGTAGGTTTCAACAGAAACCATTACCGCAGGTTCAACTACCCATTGCTTGTTTGCGTGCAGTGCATTTTCATACAGCACACGGTTGGGGGTTTCAAAGCCATGGTATCCTAAACCGCCAAACTTGGGATGAATCATGGTTTGCGCCTGCACGTTTTGCATTCCGGCAAGAGCAATTAATCCAATCAGAAAAAAGCGCATCCTTTGTTTCATTCTGTAAAAATAACGAAAATCCCGGAATTTTGGTATGATTTGTGATTTTGGACGCTTTGTGAAATAATTTCTGATTCAATTAAGGAAATCAGCTGCCCGAAATGCTTTACCATTCATAAATGCCAAAAAAATCATTAATCCAGAGAAGGTGGGAATCAGGTACTGTGCATCGTTCATGTTCCTGTCGGATCGCTCATTGTTAGTTATTCGATCGTATAGCGTTTTGATTCCATTTTATTTGCAAAAACCTTAACGCTATGAGAGTTACCATTTGCCTTGTCAGCAAGCTTAATGAACCGTTCATTGTGTTTGTGGTAAATGCTCATTAGAATAATGTGCTTTGGATTTAAATAATCCCTTACAACATTATCCACCTCGCTGTCAAGATTCCATATAAAATCCCGCCCAAGAAAAGCAATGTCAATATTTTCTTTCTCAAGGTGGAAGTGTTCATAATCTGAAATGCAAGATGGATTTGAACCGCCGCTGTGAAATATCTTAACACCATTGATGTCAAACAGAAATCCCAGGTTTTGTGTGTTCTTATGTCTATTGATTTTTTCTCCTGTCTCAGCATCTACAATATAATGTGGCCCGTGTTTTAATCGAAACACCTTAATGCCAATACCATTAATCACGGTATCCTGAAAACTCAAATCTTCAGGGGTCATTTCTATTAATCTATCTTTGATTTTTCCGTAATTATTAGTTCTGGAAAGCTTTTCAATAGTTTGTTCACTGGAAATAAATTTTCCTTCTTTGTTGTTTGATAAATGTTCAGATACAAACGGAGCGTAAAAATTGGAAATATCTCTGTGTGTCACCGCTATTAAATCAATGCTCGTATACAATTCTTTTGCTTCAAGCATTGAAGCGATTTGTAGAGAATCAGGGATGTCACAGAATCCATACTCTTTATCTCCAAAGATTGCGTCAATCAATATTGATTTTTCCCCAACATTAATCAAAAATCCCTCATTGGCGATGTAAGTAATTTCAACATTTCTATCCTCTGTTTTGTTTTCCTGCGCATTACAAAACTGTATTGAAATCAAAATTGCTAATAGTATTAGCACAAATATTCTATGTGTTTTTCTCATGATATGTTGATTTATGGTGTATCTTTCAAATAAACGCAACTAAGCTATGCCCTTCGAGAAAGTGCGTTAATACAATTTATTATTATATGCCCGTAGTTTTTACCATGTTGATTTTTTGGACATCTTTTCCAAATATACTAAATAATATTAAATTTAGCAATAAAAAATTAAAGTCGCCTGAATGGCCTGTGAAATAGAGCTAAGGCGTGAAAATATGGCATAAAATTTTGCTTGACCTTGTCGCTAAAGCGTTTAGAGAAATCATCGTATTTGTTCTGGTTGTTTCGGGTGGCAAACCGGATATTTCAGCCATTTGAAGCTATAATGTTGGATTTATTCCGGTTTGATAAACATCATGTCCGCTCTTAGTAAAGCTTAGAGGAGATAGACACAAGGGATCAAGCCATTAGCATATCTGCATTTTCAGGCTTCTCTGCAATGTAGTACCTTGTTTTCCGATCGGTAAAATCCACAGATTATCAACTATTTTGACCCCCTTTAATCTAAATTTAAAATATCCGGCTATCGCAAACCTGGCATCCAATGCGTTCATTCGTGCTTTTCAAAAGGAGCTTTTCCTGGTTGGGATGTTGCCCTCGGTAGGGTTCTTGTTGCAAATCATAAATCAGTCAGCCAGCTTGCTGATGACGGATAAACAAGCAAATCACAAGCAGCAAAGGACAAAAACAGGCGGTGACGCGGCATGTATGCGTTTGCCATAACAGACTTTCGGATTTTGGGTGAACAAAACCACCTGATTCATCGTTGTGTACATAGAAAACACTAAAGACAACGTATATGAAAATGAAAATTTCAGGTCTTGTCCTTATGCTTGCAGTCTTTTTTTCGGCCTGCGGCAATTCAGGGCAACAAACGGAAAAAACGGAACCCCAAAAATCAGACAATATGAAAAAAGCAGCAGTATTAACGGGTGAAGGCTTTCAGGATGCTGAAGCCTATATGCCAATGGGTTATATGACAAATCATGATGTGGAAATCACCGTGATTGGAGCCGAAAAGAAAGAAGTGAAATCTTACAACAGCGATTTTACCATAAAAATCGAAAAAACAGTGGATGAAGTGTCGGTTGAAGATTTGGACATTCTGGTTATGCCCGGCGGTAAAGCTCCGGCCACATTGCGTGAAAACGAGGCCGTTGTGAAATTTGTTAAGGATTTTTACGAAACGGGCAAACCGGTTGCTGCCATTTGCCATGCACCTCAGATTTTAATACGGGCAGGTCTAATGGAAGGCATAACAGCCACCTCATACAAAAGCGTGAAGGAAGAAATGCTCGAAGCCGGTGTTAATTTTAAAGACGAAGCTCCGGTGATTGATGGTAACCTGATAACAGCACGCAACCCGGGCGACCTCGCCGCCTTTTCTGAAGCCATTATGGATGCGCTTGACAAATAGATAAACCCCTGGTGAAAAATGGGCACAGAAGCTGATAATCACTGCTGTATGCCATGAATAATCAAATAGATAATGTGCATTGTGCCCGTTGTGGTTCTTTAACTTACCATAAGGGGCATAATTTCTTAACATCAGTACTTGTCAATTGATTTATCTTTTGACAAACTTCTTTCTCAGCATCTTTCCATCCTGTTGTATTTCCAGCATATACATGCCGGCAGGTAAATTTTGAATGATAATCCGGCTGCGTTTCTGCTCAAGGCTTTTCTGAATGAATGCCCGGCCCCACAGGTCAAATATGGTGATGCTTGCGTTTCCGGCTTTGTTCAGTTCCAGGTATAGTAGGTTGCTTGCAGGATTCGGCCGGATGATGGCCTGCAAACCTTCAGGTTTTTTGATCTGAACCAGACTTTCCCCGTCAAGAAAGATGTCATCCAGATAGAGGTTAAACATCTGCGCATCGCTGTAACAATGAAAGCCGATGTAATAAATCCCGGTTTCATCCACCTGAAAATCGGTGTTGACTTCCGTCCAGTTTGTGTATGTCATATCCGGAAGGTTGATGAGCGTGTCTTGCATGGCTTCCGCAGACTGAACGCTACCCAGACTAACAGACAGATTCTCCGGCCAGCTGGCATTTTCAATTTTGGTGAAGAAACTCAGGTTGTACAGCATGTCGGTTTCCAGGTGAATGCATTTGGTGATGAGCCAGTCGTCCGCAGGATCCCAACTGCTGTATTCATAAACCAGAGCTCCTGAAGTTTCGTTGCCGGCACCATTCGTATATTCCCAGGTAAAACCATCTTCGTTAGCGTTGTCAATGAGCCAGTGGGTCAGTACCGTGTCCGAATTAAAAGGCACAGACCAGGGGATTTCAGCCGCCTGTACATTTGAAAATTCCAGGCTCAGACTGTCGTTTGTGTTGTCAACATCACCCGGCATGGAGACAGAAACCTGCAAATTGTGCGTGCCAAAATCTGAAACCTGCAGCGCTTCGTCAAAGGTATATTCATAGAATTCACCCGGCGAGAGGTCTTCTGTGATGTTTTCCTGGGTGATGCTTCCATTCAGATTGAATGCAATCGATACATTGGTAAATGTTTGTGAACACTGGTTTCTGACCAAAACGGACAGGCTCTCTGTATCCATATTGCAACTGCTATGCGGAGAAAGAATTTCCAGCAGTGCAATATCGGTTCCGCTTTGTTCGGTAATGCTCACATTGTCAATGATCATGTTCAGCATATCGGCATCGCTGCTGCACCTGAACCCAATGTAATGATGCCCTGTTTCATCGGTGGTAAACAAAATATCCTGCGTCATCAAACTGCTGTTTTCAATGCTTGTTAATTCGTCCAGGAGCGTTGTCATGCCAGCAGATTCAGGATAGCTTCCAAGATGAATTTCCAGGCTTTGAGGCCAATAATTTCCGGTTGACGCATAATCAAAACTCAGTTTGTACATTCTATTGGGTTCCAGTTCCAGACACTGCGTGAATACCCAGTCATCAGCAGGGTTTTCATTGCCCTGATAAATGAGGTCTTCACTGTTGGTCTGGCTTAAAAACCAGGTATTGCCATCACCATTTGCATCTTCGGTAAGCCAGCCAACAAAATTGTCGGCTATACTGAAATCGTTTTCATAAGGAAGTGAAGCGCAGGTAACATTGCGGATTTGTTTTGTCAGGCTGTCGTTGCTGTTGTATTCATCGCTGGCCAGGTTGGTTATGATGGAAATATCAATGTCCTGACCGCTCATTCCCGTTAAATCAATAGAATCGTTAAATGCATAGTCAATAGTATCATACGGCAAAATGGTATCTGTCATTGTTTCGCTAAGGATTTCAGTGCCATTGACAAACAAACTGAGAGGGATGTCTGAAATGGTATCGTTCCCGTAGTTTTCCAGGGTGATAACTACCTGTGCAGGTTCAGTAAACGTCTGAGAATATGGCTCAATGATGGAGGTGGGTGTCACATCAAACTGTTTAATCGGGATGATTTCAATGATTGCTTCATTATCATCCGGGTAGAATGATTCTGTCAGGTTGTAAAACCCGCCAAAACTGTTCCAGCCCCAGTTGAAGTGCAGAAAGTCCTGTGTGTCATACCCGTCACATACCCAGGCGTGTCCTGCGGTCCCGAGGGTGTCATCATTAAAGCCGGCATACAATACCGGACGGCCTGCATCAATTTCCTGTTTCATGATGCTAATCCATTCGGCATCTGTATAAGAAGCGTTCAGTATACGGTGTGCGTTTGGCGAGTAGGAAAAGTAATCAACCAGTGGCTGAGCAGCGATGTTAGAACCTGAGCTGCTTGCTGAGTACTGCATCTCATAAGCAACGCCACAATGATACATGAGCGTGGCTGTCGGAATGCTTTGTGATCCGACGCTGTCGGGCATTTGATCCCAAAGGTATTCCGTTGAACCAAAATCAGCTGTCTGTGTACCATAAAATGGGGCATCGTATGAATGGGTTCCTGTTCCGAACTGCGGATGTTCCCAGTAATTCATAACCTGAGCTGCAGCCGTGGCAACGCAGCCAACCACCGCATGATTGCAGGGGCCGCTTTCGTCTTCAGGGCAAAGCTCATTGTAGTAGCATCCCTGTCCCCATTTGCTTGTCATCAAAAAGGAAGTTCGCAAATCAGCCTTTGATCGATTGCCCTGCAGTCTTTGCCACTGTTTTTCTGCTTTCGGATTGGGCTTGCTCCCTGAAATCTCTTCAGCCATCGTATTGAAACAGCTTAGCACTGGAGCAGGGATGTTGTTCAGGTTATGATGCCCCTGAAAACTGTATGCCAGCACGGGTTGAACGTTGCGACTGGCTGACATGGCAATAAAGCCCCCGTTTTCAATCTGTAAAAGCAGTATGGTTGTGTCTCCATGATGGGTGAGGATGCGTTGGTCTGAAAATCTGACTTCCGATTTAGTATCATTATGAAGTGTGTGGAAATTTTCTGCTGCCTGCCTGATTTCCTGCCTGGTTTTATGGTTAGATTGCCCTGAAACGCTGATCAGACAAAAAAACATTATAACTGTTAGTGCAAAAGCTCTGATATTTTTTAACGACATATAATTGGGGTTTGTTCCACATCAGCTAAAATACAAATAAAATCAATGTGATGGTTACGTTACACAAATGTTAGTACGATATTAAGTGTGTTCTTGCGATTATGAAAATTATCAGGCAATTTGAACCATCCATTTATATTTTTTCGATATAAAACATGCAACCCCTTGAAAAGTACATAAACTGCGCGGCGTATCCTTAAATGATGTTTGGGATTTTATCCTGAGTTGGAAATTTACTTCAATATTTCCGGATAGAAACACTTGTTTGTGTGGTTTTTTATGTGTTTTAATCTTGGATGTTAGATTGAGTTTTTTGATGAATTTACTCCTAATGGTGTAAAATAATAGCTTTAAGCTCGCTTTCCTTATTATAAAAAAAGCGTAATATTTTGTAGCAGGAATTCGCTGGTAATCTCAATAAGTCATTATTTTTACTGCGGAAATTGAACGACAAAACAAAATTGAGACATGGAATATTCCATTTTTGATTTATTGAAGCTTCTGGGAGCTTTAGGCCTCTTTTTATTTGGGATGAAACTCATGAGTGAATCGCTTCAGAAAGTTGCCGGAGACAGATTACGTGGCATCTTATCTGCAATGACTTCCAACCGTTTCAAAGGGATATTTACCGGCTTTTTGATAACAGCAATTATTCAGTCTTCGTCGGCCACAACAGTTATGCTGGTGAGCTTTGTAAATGCCGGTCTGGTGACATTTGCCGAATCCATAGGCGTTATCATGGGCTCTAACATCGGAACGACGGTCACTGCCTGGCTGATCTCTATTCTGGGCTTTAAAGTTAATATCAGCGTTCTGGTGCTTCCTTTGATAGGAGTGACATTTCCCCTGCTGTTCTCCAAAAAACCCAACCGCTACAACTGGTCCATGGTGATCATCGGCTTTGCGCTGATTTTTATAGGACTTGATTTCCTTAACCAATCGACCCCTGACATAAACAGCAATCCGGAAATACTCAGATTCCTGACGGATTTTTCTGATAAAGGCTTTTCTTCAGTTTTGATATTTATATTCATCGGAACCGTTATAACATTGATGATTCAGTCATCAAGTGCCTCCATGGCCTTAACATTGGTGATGTGCTTTAATGGCTGGATCTCGTTTGAAATGGCGGCTGCAATGGTTCTTGGTCAAAACATTGGAACCACAATTACCGCGAATCTTGCGGCTTTAATTGCCAATACATCGGCAAAGCGTACAGCCCTGGCACATTTGATTTTTAATATGTTTGGTGTGCTGATGGTATTGCCCTTCTTTTTCAGTTTTCTGGAATTAATCAGTGACATTGCAGTTCGAAACGGACTCAATTCGCCTTACGCAAGCGAGGGACAATCTGCAGCTCAAACAGCGGCTGCAATTCCGGTGGCATTGTCAATTTTCCACACTGTGTTTAATGTGCTCAATACCCTTATTCTGATTTGGTTTGTTAAACCCATCGAACGACTCGTTTTACGCCTTGTTAAACAAAAGGATGAGGATGAGGAATTTAAACTCCAGTACATTAGCACTGGCTTGCTTTCAACCATCGACATGTCCATATTACAAGCCCGTAAAGAATTGATGGTATTCACTGAAAAAGTGGAAAGGATGTTTGATCGTACCCTTAAGATGCTGGAAGAGAAATCCTCAAAGCAGGTTGTGAAATGCCAGGAAAAAATCAAGAAAACAGAAGGCATTGCTGATGAATTTGAAGTTGAAATCACCGCCTACCTGACAGAAGTCTCTAAACAAGAGCTTTCTCCTTCATCGGCTGAAAGCATCAATCGCATGTTGCAGATAACAACCCAGATTGAAAGCATTGCAGATGCCTGTTACACCATATCCAAAACTGTGGATCGAAAAATGACTCTAAAAGCAAAATTTGATGATAAACTCAATCAAAATCTGGTCGATTTTGCGAATGAGGTGTCAAAACAATTTGCCGTGATGCTTGATGTTATCAGGGATCCGGATCTTACCGTTGATTTGTACAAAGTAAAGGCTATGATGCGTGATATCCGGGATATGCATGAAAAACTGCAAAAAGAACACTTCAAAAACCTTAAAAAGGGTGTTTATAAAACCAAAGTAGGGGTTGTTTATGCCGACACCTATGCTGAGTTGCTACATATTGGAGATTTAGCTAATCATGTGGTTCGCTTACTTGCATCGCAGGATGGTGTAAAGCATGATGTGTGATAATCCTTTCTGCTAATCGTTTTTTTAATGAATTGTGTAGCTTGGAGTATAATCTGCTAATTCCAAAATCTTCAGGCATGAGAAAAACGCTGATGCGCTGCATCTGAATTCTTGTTTGAAACAGATATTTTATTGAATTTTATAACTCTTGTATCCTTTGTTATCACTAAAAGGTTCAAGAATCCGAACCAATATTACCAGTATTCGTACCATCCCTTCTCTTAGCATGCTTTACTATTGTCAGTGTTAATACATAATTAACTCAAGTTGATGAATTTATTGCGAACTAATAAATGTTGTTTATGAAATCATGCCCCCTGATTTTGGTATTATCATTGCTGTCTTTTTCCTTGTTTGCACAGCATGCGGATGCAGAGAAAATGCATCCTTTTCTGGATGTTGAGCAATTTAAGCAAGAAACTGTAATTAAGCCTGTTGTAGATGAGATGCTTACTCATCAGGAGACTGAAGAAGGTTTGTTTGAGGCTTTTATTCCAATAATGTCACCTCGTGGCATAACCGAATTGAATTTTAATCCGGAATTTATCAGAGAAGCACGCATCGTAAAAAGGAACAATGATTATTATCTGTATCTCAAGACGGCATTCCCTGTAAATGCGGAGCAGATGATGGCAAAAGCATTTTATCAATTGAATGTGTGCTCTGTCCGAATGAATGGAAAAGACGTTGAAGTATACGATTACGCCAGGGAATATCATCGCATGGAACGCGAGTTATTGCAAAACAACATTAATTACCTTCAAGACTGATGTTATGAAAGCATACAAACTGACATTAATTATTGGTATGGCTTTACTCTTTACGATATTGTCTGTACCTCTGAGATCACAAACGTTTACCAATTCTACATCAACAAATATACCTTCCGGCAACACAACATGTGTACCTGTAAACGTAAGTGGTATTGGTAATATATCTGACAGTTATGGGTTAGAAGAGGTCTGTATTGACCTGGCCATAGATGTGACATATGATGTTTATATCTCACTTCAGGCTCCCGATGGAACAACTTATTACTTGTATTACAACGATGGCTTTGTCTCTGGTTCAGATATGTCTGTTACCTGCTTCAACTCTTCAGCTATTTCTCCCATATGGACTGCATCGCCGCCGTACAATGGCTCATACCAACCGGAAACCAACCTTGGGGGATTTAACAATGGTATGGATGCTGATGGTACATGGTACATCTGCATTGAAAACGCAACTGGTATATATGATGGAACGCTCAGTTCTGCATCCATTACGTTCTCTTCATCTCCATCAACAGCCTGCGGTGCCATAGCCAATGATGATTGTTTTTCTTCACCCTTGATTTGTGATTTTAATGGCTACTGTGGTACAACTTCCGGTTATTATACTGTGCCTGCCGGCCAGGATGATGATATCAACGGTTGTGGTTACAGTCTGAACAATAATTCCTGGGTCGAGTTTGTTCCCAACAACTCCAGCGTAAGCATCGATGTTACCGTTTCTGATTGCGCTGATGATTCAGGCGTCCAGTTTGGTGTATGGGAGTCAGCGGATTGCAATACTTTTACGCATGTTGATTGTGGCCCTGCCAATCCACTGATCGGATCTCATACCATGAATTTTACCGGCCTGACAGTAGGCAATTCATACTACCTGATGATAGATGGTTATGCCGGTGATGTCTGCAATTACTCCTTTTTTGTGGATGGAGGATCTGGTGTAACTGTTGTCGATATTCAGGAAGGCGATGACCTGGATGTTTGTCCGGGGGATGATATTAGTCTGAATGTGACCGACCTGCCTAACGTTACATTTGATTGGGCATGGCCAACAGGAACGGATTCCGGAACAAGCATTAGCATCAATTCAGTTACTCCACCCTTTGATGTGGTGGTTACTGCTACTGGTGCCTGCAATTCCGTGACGGATACCATCCGTATTAATCAGGCCACAGATTGTTGCACGGCAGACGCTGGTTCAGATGTTGAAGTTTGTGCCAATGAGTCTGTTACTCTCACTGCCAGCGGTGGTGGAACTTATTCCTGGAGCGACGGGGTTTCTCAGGGTGTGGCTTTTTCACCTGCAGCTACAAACACATATACCGTAACTGTGGATGATGGTGCGGGTTGTACAGCTACAGATGATGTGTTGGTTACTGTCAATCCCTTGCCAGTAGCTGATGCCGGCTCTGATGAGGAACTCAATTGTGCACTTACTTCGCTTAACCTGGATGGCAGTTCATCTTCCTCAGGTGCTGATTTTACTTACAATTGGTCAACTTCCGGAGGAAATATCCTCAGTGGTGCAACAACGGATTCACCCCTTGTGGATGCTGCAGGAAATTATACCCTCACAGTTAGCAATACAAACACAGGTTGTACTGCTGAAGATCAGACAACGATTACGCAAGACATTGCAGCTCCTGTAGCAGATGCGGGTCCTGACCAGGTGATTACCTGTACAACAACAGAAGTTCAGCTTGATGGGACAGCTTCCTCATCAGGTGCAGATATACAATATTCATGGTCAACAGTGGACGGAAACATATTATCTGGTTTCTCTGGTTCTATCTCAACGGTTAATCAAGCTGGCTCTTACAGCTTGCAGGTGACAGACAACAATAATGCTTGTTCTTCTACCTCTCAGGTTATTGTCACCGAAAACACAACTATCCCTAATGTTTCCGTTGCTGTTGATCAAAACATTACCTGTGTACAGCAGGAAGTAAACCTTGATGGGAGTGGAACAGATACCGGAGCAGACTTTGCCTATCTTTGGAGTACGGTTGATGGTAACATACTTTCCGGAGCTACCGGTCTGACACCACTGGTTGATCAGGGAGGTACTTATACTTTGCAGGTCACAAACACTTCCTCCGGTTGTGCCGCCTCAGATGATCTGAATGTTGTTGAAGATCAGGATTCTCCGATTGCTTCAGCAGGTTCAGATATGGAAATAACCTGCGATCAGTTGACCCTGAACCTGGATGGCAGTGCATCTTCATCAGGAATCGATTATGCCTATTCATGGAGTACTACAGATGGAAATATTGTCTCTGGATCAACAAGTCAGTCACCACTCGTGGATGCTGACGGAACGTATACAATTGAGGTTACAAATAGCACCAATGGCTGTACATCCACCGATCAGGTTTTAGTTAATGAAAACACAACTGCACCAACCGCCTCAGCTGGAGCAGATCAGGAGCTAACCTGTTCGGTGACCAGCCTGTCCCTGGATGGTGGTGCATCTGATTCAGGTGCCGGGTATTCCATCCTTTGGGGTACAACGGACGGAAATATCGTAAGTGATGGAGCTACTACAACACCAATTGTTAATCAGCCGGGCATTTATACAATCAATATTGAAAACACAGCCAATGGTTGTACGGCTTCTGACGATGTAGAGGTTACACAGAATGCAGTAGTTCCAATGGCTTCTGCTGGTGATAATCAGAGCTTAACTTGTGATGTGTCTTCACTGACACTTGATGGCTCAGCCTCAGAAAGCGGAGCCAGCATCGTTTATGCATGGACAACAAGCGATGGGAACATTGTCAGTGGCAGTGCTACTCAGTCTCCTTTAATTGATGCACCGGGGACATACATCATTGAGGTTCTTAATACCAGCTCAGGTTGTTCTTCCCAGGACAATGTACAGGTTACGGATGATGCCAATCCACCGGCAGCATCAGCCGGCAGTGATACTGCACTAAGCTGTAGTAATCCGGAAATTAATTTGGATGGAGCCTCATCAGAAACCGGAGGTGATATTGTATACAGCTGGTCAACCAGCGATGGCAATATAATCAGCGGAGAGACAACCCAAACACCCCTGGTTGATCAGGAAGGGACATACACCATGCTTGTTTCCAATACAACAACAGGTTGTACGGCAAGTGATGATGTGAATGTTGTTAATAATATGAACGATCCGGTTCCCGATCTGGGATCTGATTTAAGCATTTGTCCGCACGACTTTCCGCTTACTCTGGATCCGGGAACCGATCCTGCATTTGAATACGACTGGTCAGATGGCTCAGAAGCCAGCCAGTTAAGCATCAGCGCAGGAGGGACATACCTTGTGACGGTTACCAATGGTGCATGTGCCGGAACCGATGAGATCATCGTTTCTGTCAACAGCTTACCAGATCCCGATCTTGGTGGCGATGCGGTGGTTTGTGAAAATTCCCTGCCATACGTTCTCAATCCGGGCTCAGCTGCAGATTATGCCTGGTCAACCGGAGATACAAGCAATGAAATCAGTGTAAGCACAGCAGATACATACTCTGTGACAGTTACCAATACAGATGGTTGTACAGCATCCGATCAAATGAGTTTAAGTATCAATCCTGAAATATCACCTGCATTTGAGATACCCGACACATATTGTGAAGGCGAAGTACCGGATGCATTGGCTTCTGTTTCAGATAATGGGATCAGTGGTACATGGTTGCCCACCATAGTTGATACAGATACCCCGGGTGTACAGACACTTGTTTTCACTCCATCAGAAGGTGAATGCGCATCTGTTTACAGTATGGATGTGAATGTGGTTGAAGTCGTTGTCCCCCAGTTTGCAGAATTTGGACCGTATTGTCAGGGAGATGAGGCAGATGAGCTACCAGCCGTTTCCGTTAATGGCTTAAACGGTACCTGGACACCCGAAGCCATTTCAACTTCCGTCCCGGGGTCTGAAAGTTACCTGTTTATACCTGATCCCACTGAAAAATGCGCTGATTCAATGCAGTTGGAGGTGAGCATTATAGAATATCCTGATGCGGAAATAATGATTGATGACTCTGTACTGGACGGGCAGGAAAGTGCTTATCTTGAGGCCGGAGCTGCTCAGGTTTACAACTGGTCGCCTGATGCATTTTTGTCATGCAATGATTGTGCGTATCCGGTTTTTAATGCACCTGAAGCAGGGATTGATGATCAAACTTACGTTCTGTATCTCGAGTCAGCAAATGGAAATTGTAGTTCTGTAGATAGCATAAGCATTACGGTTTTAGGCGATGTTCCACTAATGATACCACGAGGCTTTTCCCCAAACGGTGATGGTGTCGGAGATGTATGGAGAATTCAAGGGCTTGATGCATTTCCGGATAATCAACTTGATGTTTTTAGCCGTTGGGGAAATCTCGTGTATCATGCTTCCCCATACCAGAATACCTGGAGAGGTACAGCCAAAACAGGTGAAAAGTTACCGGCTGGCACCTATTATTTTACGTTTACATCAGGGGGAACAGAGCCACATAATATTTCAGGATACGTTTACATAACCCATTAATGAACATTATTATGAAAAAAATAATCAGCAGCATACTATTAAGCAGTGTAATACTGATTACCGGAAGTGCTTTGAGCGCTCAGCAGGATCCGCTTTATGCACAATATGTGTTTAATAAAATGATCTTAAATCCAGCCTATGCCGGTATGAATGGCGATATTGCAGCAGTTATAAGCAGCAGACATCAATGGGTAGGTATTGAAGGAGCTCCACAAACACAAACTCTGAGTGTTCACATGCCTTTGAACGATGAGGTGGGTGCAGGTTTGTCTCTGTTGCGTGACCAGGCCGGGCCATTGAATACTTACGATGCTGAGTTAAATGTAGCTTATCATCTTCAGGTTGATAACCAAAGCCAATTATCGTTTGGTTTGATGGGCGGCATCAGTTATGCAAATATCCGGATGATAGAAATTGAAGGTGTTCTTGATGAAGATGAGGCTTTTCAACAAAACCTTAGCGCAAGCAGACCTGTTTTCGGCGCTGGCTTGTATTATCAGCATCCTGATTTTTATGCCGGAATATCCATGCCTGATCTGATTGAAACCGATTATGAAAATGAATTGGCTACTTATACACATTTTCGACACATTTATCTGACAGGCTCATACATCGGCCGAATTAATGATGATATCTGGCTGCAGCCAATGGCAATGCTTCGGTATGTCCAGAATACAGCGCTGTCTGCTGAAGCGGGTCTGGCTGCAATTATTATGAAAAAGTATGGATTTGGTTTGTTTTACCGGTATGAAAATGCGGTAGGAGCCATGATATCAGTTCAAATCAATGAACAGTTCAGGTTTGGCTACTCGTATGATTACAGCCTGAATGCCCTGAGTAGTTATCAATCAGGTTCTCATGAAATTTGCCTGAGCTATGGTTTGAATATGAACCCGGAAAGCAGTTCAACTCCATTCTTTTAGTTTTATTACCTTCCTGCATAGCATGCATAGAATGGTTTTATTTTTTGAGCTGCTTACTGTAGAATTAACAATATTTTTCCATCTTATGGGAATGTTTGTTAATTTTGCTGTATGCAAAACGGAATTGAATTGTTCAGTCAACTTGCACACTTTGGAACCCTTGTAATAGCAATTACCCTGGGCCTGGTTTTGTTCTTTACCTCAAAACAGAAAAAGGCTCCTGCTATTTTGCTGTCTGTCTTTTTCCTCTTGCTCGGTTACGTCCAGTTTCAACTATTTCTCAGCTATACCGATTATAATGATCTGGCCTTACGGTTGATTATTCTGTTTATGCCTGTGTTTTGGGCCATCATCCCGACAAAATACCTTTACATCCAATCCCTGAGTGACCTGGACAGGTTTCCACTAATTCGCTTATTGCATTACCTGCCTTCATTTTTATTGATGATTGTGCTCTTGTTATTTGCTCTGTTCTGGTATCATGAAGGTGTTGATATGTTCATCAATGTCCTTTATTTTGTCTTTCTGGGGGGTGTTGTCCTTCAGATACTCGTCTATTTTATTTTGATTGTCAGGATGATACGACGACATCAAAAGAAAATAGGGGATTTCCTGTCATCTACAGAGAATGTCAACCTGAAATGGATGCGGATTGCATTGACTGGTTTTGCTGTGTTTATTCTTTTAAGCCTGGTTGCTGAATTCTTCGATTTTAAAGCTGATTCGCTTGCTTTGCCGGTGATATACACTGTCTATATGCTCTACCTGGCAATACAGGCATTCAAACAAAACAGCCTGCGTGAAGAGCTCGACAGAATCTGCCCTGAGGAAAAGAACAGTAAAGGCAGAAATGTGGTAGCTGCAGATGTGGAGGAGCATGGTCGCTATGCTAAATCATCCTTGAAAGACCAGGAGCGTGTTAAGAAAATTGTGACAGATTTAAGGTACCTGATGGATGTGAGAAAAGCCTACCTTAAACCTGACCTCAACCTGATTCATGTGTCCAGAGAGCTGGGAGTCAATTATAAATACGTGTCTCAGGTCATTAATTCTGAATTTGAAATGAGTTTTATTAACCTCGTGGCTCGTTACAGAATAAGGGAAGCACAACGGATGATAAAACTTGATGAATTCAAAGATGATACCCTGCAGGGCATTGGAGAAATGGCAGGATTTAAATCCAAATCCACGTTTTACAGCAGCTTTAAAAAATTCACTGGTAAAACTCCAAAGCAATACCGCGAAACCATTTAAACACTTATTTGCATCCCAAAACTACCGAAAAATATCATTTAAATCAGCATTTCTCAATGATTGTGAAATGCTAGTGAATTACTTGATAATACAGTAAAGTTCCTGTTTTCGTACTCTATATTCCTGTATTGAAACATCCCTAAGCTAACATTCGCTTTATATTGCATATGTGGAATTATAAAACAAAAACAATGAAACATTGCGTATTGATTTTTGCAGCTTTTTTGCTTTTAGCAACTGCTGCAACAGCACAAAACAGTAAACAGGCCGTGCAGTCAGATTCAAATTCTGACGTGCTTAGTGCTGCCCAACAAGAACCTCAGGCGGTGGTTATCTATCAATCAAAACCTCAGCCCAGTCAGTTGATTGTCAAAATCACCGACATGTGTGATGGGGATAATCTCCTTACTGAGCAGGTAATTGCTGAAATCTATAAACGAAAAGACCTGCAAATTACGGATGTGATTGATGATGCTGAATTCAGTCAACTTTCCCGTGATGAGCAAAATGAATGTGTGTGTGAATCCGAAGTGAACGAAATCATTAACCAATTAAAGCGATAAACGATGAAAA
>CAYQMB010000052.1:0-19749 GCA_964418565.1 uncultured Bacteroidales bacterium
CTCACGCCATTCTTCTATCAGCATTGCAATGTTATAAACGCCGGCTTCCACGGGTGTATCCCAGATTAGATCACCTGTAACGGAATCCATGGTGAGGCTGTTTGATGCTTCTGGGAAGTTATACCCTTCAATCGGCTCTCCATTTTCAGCCCGGCAGATTGTAAGTGCGTAAGACAGGCTGTCGCCGTCGGGATCATAAGCCCCGGGGTTGTGAACAAACACCTGCCCTACTGCTGCCTTATCAACGGGGGGTTGTGTAAGTACAGGCGTACTGTTGGCGCCAACTTCTGCAGAGATTGTCATGATGGTGGAGATGCTGAATACCACATTTACTGAATTGGGGATGTTGTCAACCCCTGCATTGCGGTTGGGGTCCTCCACCACCATTTCATAAATTCCCGGGCCGGGAAATGTATGTGTTCCAACGTATTCATTGCGTTTGTAAAAATCCGGAAGGAAAACCTCTTCAACACGAGGCAAAATGGAGCTTGTATTATCACCCCAGAATATTTCCAGCTCCGGTCTGTCGGCAGTATAGCCCGGTCCGGTAGCAGTATAGGTTACGATGGTAATCTCATAAGTCAGATCAGATATCTGGCGATACGTAATCTCTCCGGCACGGTTATGCGTTGCCCGGACACTGATACCAAAGAGCATCAACACGATCACAACCAGGTATTTATTAAGCCACTTCATTGTACAGACAAAGTTACCGTATTATTATCACTTGTCAAACGAAAACTTTCCTCTTTGTCGTATATTTTCATAATCAGCAGGTTTGACTGATCAGGAAACAGGCTGGTCAGGATATCGTTTTGCATTCCGATTGTTCTGATATTCTCATTTTTTAAAGGAACAGTAAAAAACAACCGAATAGCCATGTCGCCTTTCTCAAAGCGTTCAAAACTCAACTCATCAGAATTCAGGTGATCTGCATTGACAGAAAGAACAACCTTTTCCCTGTAATAACGGATCAGCGGCTCAAGATGTTGCGGATTACTGAGGGAATCCATGCTGATTTTATCACCATAGCTTGTTTCTATCGCACTGCTAAGGTCATCATGAAAAATACGGCTCATCACAACAAGGCAATCCTGATCCGGGTCGTATTCCACGGTGGTAAAGGACACATGCACCGGGTGAAATGCAGACAACATAAAACCAATTAGAAGCAGTAATTTCATAACTCACCAAAGTTAAAACGCACCAACATGCTTAATACCCGATTTACGGGTTAGTGTGTTCATGTAAAACATCAAGTCCCTGTGAAATGTTGTGCGGATGGTAGTTTATTTCACATATGGCTTTGTTGATTCGAAAGCCGGTTTTCGGTGGACGCATTGCCACCTGATTTAACGTGGCTGATGCAACAGGTTGCATGCGTGACAAAGGCAAATCAAATGCCGAAGCGATCCTGCAGGCAAATTCATACACACTCAGGTACTCATCCCCGGAAATATGCCATATTCCTTCAGCCTTTTTGCTCGCCAGCTTAAGCACAGCATCTGCCAGATCCGCAACCAGGGTTGGGGTTCTGAACTGGTCGTTAACCACCTGAATGCTGTTTCCCTTTTCCAGGGATGATTTCACCCAGGTAAACAGATTGGATGCTTGCGGCATAAGGGGATATCCATACACCAGGCAGGTACGAACGATGGCGGATTTCACGGGCGAACTCACAATGTGTTTTTCTGCTTCGAGTTTGCAATGGCCATAATAATTCACGGGGTTTTCAGGGATATCTTCTTCGCTGTACAATCCGCGCCTGCCGTCATAAACAAAATCCGAACTCATATGAATAAGATGCACACCTTTTTGATAACACACATCAGCTATCGTTTTTACAGCCATGTAGTTTACCGCATAACAATCCGGTTTATTTTTTTGGCAAGGATCAGGTTTTGAGATGGCCGCCGTATTGATGAGCACATCCGGCTGGTGCAGATCAAGCAGGTATTTAAGGCGCACCGGATCGGTAATGTCGAGGTATTCGAACAGGGGGTACTGGAAATCTGCTCGCTTTTTTGCGGTACATACCACTTGCATATTACGATCTGCACTGAATTTGCTAAGATAAGCCCCCAGGAATCCATTGCTACCGGTAATCAGAATTTTCATGATTCGCACATGATTTTTTTCAGTTCCACGATTTCATCACGTTTACCCAGAACAAAAATATGATCATCGCAATCAAGGGTGATTTCAGGCCCCGGGTTAACAAGGTATGTTCCGTCCTTTCTTCGTATTCCGATAATATTGGCACCGGTGCTGTGTCTGATTTTCAATTCGCCGATGCTTTTGTTCTCATATTTGCAAATCATATCCGCACATGACACTTCTTCTATGCTTGTTTCATTGACAGTTTGCAGCAGGACATAATCCATAAATTCCACCACATCGGGTTGTGCAACCAGTTTAGCCATTCGCTGGCCGCCGGTTTTTGCAGGCATGATTACGTTGGTGGCACCTGCCCGTTTAAGCTTAATATCGGAGTTTTCCTCAGATGCGCGTGAAATGATTTTCATTTTCGGGCTAATTTGCCGGGCGGACAATACCACAAACAGGTTGTCGGCATCAATGGGCAGGGCAGCAATCAGGGCTTTTGCCCGTTCGATACCGGCAGCACTCAGCACTTCGTCGTGCGTGGCATCTCCCTGAACATAAAGAAGATCAGTTTCTTCACGGATTTCAGCGATAACGTTTTCATCTTTTTCAACAATGACGATTTTTTCGTTGTGAGCCACAAGCTCATCTGTGGTTTGGCGGCCATTACGACCATATCCCACAACGATAACATGATCTGATAAGGCTTTGATTCGTTTTTCCACTTTTCTGTCTTTAAAATAATTTGTAAAAATTCCGCTTATAAGGTATCTGGTAAAATTGGTCAGCACATATGCATAAATTGAAAAACTCACCAGGATCAGAATGATTGTAAAAACCATCCCGGGCCGGGACAATGGCGCCACTTCCTTAAAACCAACGGTAGCAATGGTAATAACCGTCATATACAGTGCATCAATAAGCTGATAATGCTCGATCAGCATATATCCCAGCACGCCAACCACCATGATGGTAAGCAGAATACCTAAAGCGAAAATAATTCCTTTTATATTATCGCGGGCAAAGCGGGGCCTTTGTTCATTTGTCATGGGACGTGCTTATTATGAGTTTATGTCCGATGTTGCAAAATAAGCATTTTTTCTCAATGCAGTAATTATTTCTGAGTTGGATTAATGCCTGTGATTCCAAAGCATTGGCAGGCTCCACACCCAGCTTTCGCCATTCCCTGACAATGCGGTTGTTTTCCGGGGGCAAGCTTTCCAGAAAGTCAATGGCTTTATCAGCATATTTTTGCTCATCTTTCAAGCGGGCATACATAAACAAAAAAGGGACCACAGCATTAATAACCAGGCTGTGAACGGCCATTTTGCCGGTCTTTTTAGGGTGTTTTCGTGTGGTTTTTCCAAACCGGTAATGGGTATCCCAGTATTCTGATGCCGGCTGTGAAAGCAAGGCCGCTACCTGACCGATATCTGCTGCACCTGTCAGGCGGCTGAACAACCTGTCCTCATGATGCATAACAGCAGCAAGCTGGGCAATTCTTACTTCGGGAAAATTCCCGGGCCTCATACGCGAAAACTTCCACATATGGGGATCGATGTTTGTCAGTTGAAATTTTTTACTCAGGAAGTCGTATTCTTTTTTTAAGGTACGATAATGCACATCCCTTCTGTCTCCTTTAAGGAAACCAGCCTGACCGAACAGTAATGCTTCAAGCTGCATATGATTATGGCGATGTTTTGCCAGTACTTTCCAGTTAACACTGCGTGCAAGCATCTCAAAAGGCAGTTGGTTCACTTTAAAGCCAAAATGCCGGAAAAGGGTTTGATAAAAAGCCGTATCCACATCCATACGCTCTTTAACAAGCCTGTTTTCAATGGTTTTTGCCTTCTGCTGGAGCCTCTCTACCGCTACGGACTGCAGCCAAACTATAATCTCCGTGGGATTTATTGTATGCAATTCGTTTTCACATGGTATTGAAGAGACAGATTTCAGGAGCCTGTCATACTGCTGAGACATCCCCTTATCGAAATGCATCTCCCATGTTTCCGGCTGTCTGCCATCCTGCGTATTGATGGATTTGTTGTTTTCAGCCACAACATGCAAAATCACATTGTTGTATGCCGGATCATTTTGATGTTTATGAGAATACCAGTCACCGGCTGCTTTATGTATTTCAACATTACCCGCCCAGATTGTATCATCGATTTTAATTTTCGCGTTAAAGAAATCCGGACCGGCATCCTGATTATGCACACCGGTATCAAGCACTTCAAAAGGTTTTCCGGAAATAGTCCGGCATGCATTGTTCCACTGTCGGGTTTTCCATATAAAATGCAGAAAGTCTTCGCTCATAGCTGGTTTTTATGCTAAAGTTAATGGATTTTTTAAAAAACACAAAGTCCGGCAGAAGCCAAACCAGCAGGATAACGACAGGAAACTTATTCCAATCCCATCTTTACCCCTCTCCAGAACTGGTCGTACGAGTAGCGTTCAAGTGCAAGTCCGGTTCAGTCAGATTATACCTCAAGCTATATCCCTGATTGCGGGGAATGAGTTTTCTGATTTTCTCCCTACATGTTGGAAACACGCTTTTCCTGGACGAAAACGCCCATGTTTTGATGGTGAAGCCCTGATAGGGAATTCCTTTGTCCGGGTTTGTCAGATGGCTTTTCCTTATTTGGTGAGTAAGTGCTACAATATCAGGCACAAACCTGCGCCCTGACGAAAGGCTTAAAGCTCACTGCCGGCTGCAAGCTTAAAATTCCTGAATGATTATAGGCACCAGCCGTTAAATTTAAAATAAGCACGTTATGGCAGACTTACAGCCGGAGGCAGGTAAGGCGCCAAAAAAATAAAGCCGGCAAACAACCGGCTTCATAAAAATCAAAATGTAATAAGTAAACAATTTATTTAAAGGCTGCTTCTGATAAGCCTTCATCCTTCAGACGAAGTTTGTCAAAATAGTCAGGAACATTTTTGCCTGTAAGTTTATCGACATACAGTTTTGCCAGGTACTGACTGAGCATAAAGCCATGGCCGCGCATTCCGACAAAAAGGCCGAGTTCAGGATCCACAATATACCGTGGCTCCACATAATACCCACCCCAAACGGCCTGGAAACCAACACTGGAGAGTTCCGGAATCCAGTCAACAAACACCTCGGAAACGATGTTCATAAACTCACGGGTATTGATTTTAAGGTTTTTATCTGTTTCCATGGGGTCAACGCCGGGGGACGCACAACCAATGACCTGCCCTGTTTCGCCGAGTTGCTGACCGTAAACAGCAGAAAAACCTTTGTATTTTCGCCGGTCGATCATCATGGGCAGGGGGTTACCATCTATACCCATAAACGGCAGGCGGCGGGTAATAAACGCCTGGTGACGAACAGGATAAAGCCCGGTATGAATGTTGAGTTTATTGGCAAATTTTTCAGCATCCGGCCCCAGAGCATTGACAAAATGTTCCGTTTCGTATTCGAGGTAAGATTTATCGTGCATCTGAACCAAAGCGATAACATTCTTGCCTTCCTTTCTAAGGTCGATGAGTTCGCAATCTTCCTGAAGGCTGCCTCCGTGCTGAATGCCAATGTGGCGAATAAGATCGAGTGTTTTTCCGGGAGTTGCCTGCCAGCAATCGTTGGTAACCAGGGCAGCGTTATATTTACCCAGGTTGGGATTAAAATGCGGTGACAGGTATTTGGGGAAATCCTTTGGTTCGATCATTTTTGCATCGCTCCATTCGCGTGATGCATCCAGGGATTTGTATGTAGCATCGTCATGAGCGAAACTCACGTATTGAATGTCCCTGTAGTCGATGTTGGATTTTTTCTGAAGGTCTTCAAATATTTTCTTGTTATTGATGGCAATATCAGCCAGTGCCGGCAATGAAAAAGCAGGACGGCCTCCGGCAATGTTACGCCACGAAGCCCCACGGCCTTTGTTAAGCAGGACAGGTTTAAGGCCGGCCTCTGCCATAAAGCGAAAGAGAGCAGAACCTGCCATACCGCCACCGGCAATCAGGCTTTTCACTTTCACCCGTTTGGGTTGTCTTCCTTCGGTGTTGGTAAAAATGTGTTCATCCGGGGAGTGCGGATACATTTCCGCCATGCTCAGCTGGTTGGATAGAGGTGCACGCGGGGTTGCTTCTCCGGTAATTTCAATGCCATAGGGAGCAATCATTTGCCGCAGACGCTTTACGCAGCGTTTTCCGCGGCAAGCACCCATTCCCAGTCTGGTTGTATGCTTAATTTCATCGACAGAAATAAATTTTCTATCGCCAATGACATCAAGAATCTTTTGGAGTGAAACGTCTTCGCAATGGCAAACGAATGTTTTTGCCGGATGTTCATCGTTGCCTGTTTCAATTTCCAGGGGTTGGGGATAATTCTCTTTTACGATAAAGCCCCTGACATTCATAAGGTCTTCACCATGAAGGTCGGAGGATTTCACCCTGGCAACATTGGTTTTATTTGGTTTGTTCAGAATTTTCTCAATAACACCGTTGCCAAGCTTTTCACCGTGGTTGTCAACGAGGTATACATCGTTTCCTTCCGATACTTCATATTCAATGGGCAAAAAGAGCCAGTCCTTTTTAAGGTTGTATCCAAAAATGGCTAGGCCCGGACATTGGCTGACGCATTTCATGCAACCAATGCACTTGTCAAAATCAATATGCGGAGCAGTGCTTGTCGACGATTTGGTAATGGCGCCGTAGGGGCAGGCAAAAGCACATGGATTGCAAGCGAAACCATGCAGACAGTCAATAAGCACAAAAGGTTTCTCCAATGCCCTTTCAGTTGATGGTTTTAGTGGTTCATCCAATACCCTTGCAGGATGTTGTTGTGAATCTATGTATTCTTTTGAGATTTGCAGAAACTGCGTATAATCGAAGCGATTTTTGCTTTGCTCAAGGATTTCGTAAGCTGCCTGTTTACCGCGCAGAACAGCACTTGTACCTTCTCCGATTCTCAGAGCATCACCAACGGTCTGTATGTTTCTTCCAAAGACTTCTTCGCCCTTGATTTTGAGCTGATCGTCGGGGATAAGACCAGTGCAGACATTTATGGCATCTATACCATAAATTTTTTCTTCTGTTCCTGGGATGGGTTTGAAGTTTTCGGCTTTAGCAATCACCGCACCGACGATGCCGGTGTTGTCTTCATTCGGGATGGCTTTAAGCAAGGTATATCCGGTCATTACGGGAATACCAAGGCGTCTGACACGGTTCGCCTGAACAGGAAATCCGCCTTCATGGGGTTGAGCCTCAATGATGGCTTTCACATTGGCTCCTGCCTGCATTAACTGATACGAGGTAAGGTAACCAATATTGCCTGCACCGATGGTAAGGATATTTTTACCGAGGAGGGTAAATTCGGTGTTCATCATTTTCTGGATTACCGCGGCAGTGTAAACCCCGGGAACATCATCGTTTTCAAATCCGGGCATAAACGGTACAGCACCGGTAGCGATGATAAGATGATCAGCGAGAATATAATAAATCTCATCGGTTTTAATGTTTTTTACAGCGAGACGTTTGCCTTCAAGTATATCCCAGACGGTAGAATCCAGCAAAATACCGGAATAATCATCGCCCGCAAGTGTTTCAGCGATATCAAATCCGCGCATTCCCCCGTATTTTTTTTCTTTTTCAAAGAAGAAAAACTGATGGGTTTGCATGTTAAACTGCCCGCCGATTTTTTCGTTGTTATCCACAACGAGGTTATCGACATTATGCTGATTCAGGATTTCGCGGGCAGCAAGTCCGGCTGGTCCGGCCCCGATGATGGCCACTTCGGTTTTATAAGTACGGTAAGGTTCCCCGGTTTTAGCAGGTTCAATATCCGGCTGATAATCTCTAGGAATTTCGCGTACTTCTTTAACATCATCCACTTTTGTTATGCAGATGCGTTTAATATTGCCATCGACAAGCATTTCACAGGCGCCACATTTTCCAATGCCACATTCCAGTGATCTGTTCCGGTTTTGAATGGAGTGTGAGTGTACCGGATAACCGGCCTGATGAAGTGCTGCAGCGATGGTAAATCCCTTTTCAGCCTCAACAACATTTCCCTGGTACCTAAAGCTCACCTTTTGGGGGTTAGGTACATCCAAGATTGGATGTTTTTGAATTTTATGCATAATCTCCTGGGTTCATACTTAACAGTATAAAGATGCAGAAAACCATTGCTCTCTCCAATGAGATTTGTCACCTTTCCTTCCGGATCACCCAAAATTTAAGAAAACCCTGTTAAGTCAAGAATTGGTAAGAAATGTAAAAACTACGACCTGTTGTGCTTTTTGCAGGAGAATATTAATTCTTCTGTTCCAGCTCATTAAAAAATCCCCGGAGTTCGTTTTTTCGGTTTTCGGGAATTTTATGCCACTTCATACCAGAAATCGCACCATCGAGTGAAAACAGGATACTACGTCCTGCATTTCTGTCAATTTTTTTCACCCTTGCAAATGCATTCTCGGCACCGACCCCTTTGAGGTCCTCAAGGCTTTCAATTCCAACACTTCTTAATTTCAACTCCAGCACTTTTCCAATGTTTTGTGCTTCACTAAGTTTTGTCATTGCAATCATCCATACTTGTTTTATAGCAATTTATTATCTGAACAGCATAAAAATACAAAGAAATATCAAGCAAATTACAAGATTGTATAGTCGTAATACATATTTTATACTTTGTGGTTTTTATATATGCTTTGGGGGTTGCTTTAGGCTACCATATAAATAAATCGGCGACTACAAGGGGTCTTAGATGGTTTAACCAGCGGAAGCCTTTCAGTCGGAGGTCATCGGGAACAGTCTGATCATCAGGGAGCAGGGATCCTTCGGGCTTACCGATAAATTTAATTTCACGGATGGCTCCATCTTTACGAAAGATGGTCATTTCGCGGCTGTTTTCCTTATTGACTCCTATAATATCCTCGGTTTTTTCATCCTTCACGTAATAGATTGTGCGTGCATTTTCAGGGACATAAATCCGTGACAATTCATTGTTTTTCATTGTGGCAATCATATTATTTCCGGAAATTTGTGAAAACCGTATGCTATCTTCCTTCATGACAATGAGGGATTTATCTAGCATGTTAATACGGTCTGCCTTATTGTTTTTCATAAACAGCTCGATGGTATCAGCGGTAATCTGGCTGTCTTCTGCCCACAAAATGGGGTCATAATACATGCGGGTAATGGAATCGGATTCACTATATGTAAGCGAATCACAGCGTCCCTGAAAATCGGATTTAAATATCTGCACTTTATAATATGCATGCACAATCCTTGCTCCAAGTGAATCGCTAAGTAGAAAAACGGTATCCCCATGGATGTAGGTGGTATCTTCATCTTCATAATACATAACCAGTGCAGAGTCGGTTATCAGGGACGTTTCCTTTTTATCATTGTATTCCGCATAGTTACCACTTCCTGCAAAGTTCTCTGCAGTATCCAGCAGATGCACGTTTTTCCATGCCCTGCCATCTCCGGTTTTACGATTGTAAAATATCGAGTCGGCTTTAATCGTCTGGCTTTTCTGATATATTGTAGTGTTTTCACCAAATGCAGATAATTCGTTTTGCGTATCATACCATCCGCTGGTGCATCGTATGCGTGAAGAGTCGTTAATAATGTGTGTCGGCCCCAGAAAGGTTGTGATTTTCCGTTCTGTGTTGTATTTCAATGTATCTGCAAAAATCGTATAATCCGGATGCACAAGTTCGACGTCATACTTTGCGTAATAATCTTTTGTGTCCGGATAATAATAGCCTTCTGTGCTGGTCATTTCAATGTCATCGTTCAAAACCTTACCACCATCAAAAAAATATCCGAAATTTTCGGATCTGTCGAAGTTGAGTGAGTCGGTAAGCAAGCGGGAGTTTTTATGAACAAGCACGACAGAGTCCCGAACCTTAGCCATACGCGTATAGCCGTTGTACGTCATAAACCTGCCGGTCATCAGCAGGGAATCGCCCTGCTCAACGCGTACATGGCCAAACGCGTCCATGGAGTTCTGATCGGCGTAAAACCAGGCACTGTCACAGTACATGAAAGCATCTTCATGCCGGAATCCAACGTTACCAATCAGGCGCCGTGCATCGGTACCGCTTTTTTGGTCGAAACGGGCCTCATCGGCAGAAATGATCGTGATTTTTTTTCCATCCTGAGCAAAAGCAGCCATTGCAAATAAGAGAATGGCTAAAAGCATTCCATATTTCCGAAGTAATGACATCAATCCTTAAGGTATGAATCGATTATTTCTTCAACGCTGAGACGTTCAGCTTCAGCCTTGTAGTTTTTAATGATGCGATGGCGGAGGATAATTTTAGCCACTGCTTTCACGTCTTCAATGTCGGGGGAATATTTTCCGTGCAAGACAGCATGCGCTTTTGCGCCCACGACCAAATACTGAGAAGCCCGTGGTCCTGCGCCCCACTGTATGTATTTTTCAGTTACCGGGTGCTGTCTGTCTGTACCCGGACGGGTTTTGGCAGCCAGGCTTACGGCATAATTCAGCACCTGATCATTGACAGGCACCTTCCGAATTAATTTCTGGAAGCCGCGGATTTCCTCTGCCGACATGACTGGTTTGATTTCTGCTTCGTAATCAGAAGTTGTGTTTTTCACAATGGTAATCTCATCATCAAAATCGGGATAACTGACATTAATGTTAAACATGAACCTGTCCAACTGAGCTTCGGGAAGGGGGTAAGTTCCTTCCTGTTCAATCGGATTCTGAGTAGCCAAAACGAAAAATGGCTCATCCAGTTTATAGTGTGTTCCGGCGGCAGTTACAGCCCTTTCCTGCATAGCTTCGAGCAAGGCTGACTGGGTTTTTGGCGGGGTACGGTTGATCTCATCCGCCAGAATGAAATTAGCAAACAGAGGTCCTTTAACAAACCGGAATTCCCGCTTTTCATTAAGTATTTCTGTCCCGATGATATCGGAAGGCATCAGGTCCGGGGTAAACTGAATGCGCTTGTTTTTTAACCCAAGCGCCTGAGCGATGGTGTTTACCAGCAATGTTTTTGCAAGTCCCGGAACACCAACCAGAAGGCAATGACCTCTGGAAAATATGCTTATTAATACCTCTTCGATCACCTGATTCTGACCGTACACTTTTTTATTTATCTCACTGGTAAGCAACTGATATTTTTCATTCAGTTCCTTTACTGCTTCCACATCATTTTTTTGCTTTTCCATGGATTCATTCGGATTTGTAACAAATGTACAACTTATTCAAGAAAAAAAAAGCATTCCTGTTTCATACCACTTCAAAACCGGTAATTATACGCATACTGCATGTCACAGCGATGAATGCATTGAGAAATAACGTATGGTGATTTCAGATTATTATCGTAATTTTGCACGAAAACACATCATTATGATACAGAGAATACAATCAATATACCTGTTAGGTGCTGTTATCATTGGCATTATTATGTTTTTCATCCCTCTGGGACACTTAATAGCCGGTACGGCTGTTGTGGATTTTTACCATTATGGCGTACATGCCAATGAAATTATCGCAAACGATTACAATGCCCTGCCGCTTACCTTACTGTTGATCATCACCACCGGCCTGAGTTTTATTACCATATTTCTGTACAAAAACAGAAAACTTCAGGTACGGCTCTGTGGTATCAATATTTTTCTGTTCATCGGAGAAATTGGTATGATATTGTTTTACATTTTCGATGCTGCCAAAAAACTCAATGCCGAAAAAGATTTCAGCATTGCCATTGTATTGCCGGTAGCAGCTATTATCCTGATATATCTGGCCATGCGCAATATTGCTAAAGATGAAGCCAGGGTAAAAGCAGCTGACAGAATACGCTAAGTTTATTGGTGTTTGGTATTGCGAGCGCCAAAAATGGTACTGCCCAGGCGTAACATTGTGGCTCCTTCTTTAACAGCAATCTTGTAATCATTTGACATACCCATGGAAATTTCCTTAAAGGAAGCGTTTCCGGCAAAGAAGGTTTCTTTCAGTTGATGAAATATGCCATTCAGGTTGTTAAATTCGCGCTGCACCTGCACCATATCATCGGTGAATGTGGCCATTCCCATCACACCACGAATTTCAACGTTTTCCATGGCTTTATATTCGTCAGATTCGAGAATTTTCTGAGCCTCATCAGGGTCGAGCCCAAATTTTGTGGATTCTTCGGCAATATGAAACTGCAGGAGACATTCTATTTTTCTGTCGTTCTTTTTGGCTTCTTTATTGATATACCGGAGAAGCTTTAACCGGTCAACCGAATGAATCATACTTACCCAGGGAGCAATGTATTTCACTTTGTTGGTTTGCAGATGTCCGATCATATGCCATTGGATATCATCAGGCAGGTCCGGCTGTTTTGCCATCAGTTCCTGCACTTTGTTTTCACCAAAAATCCGCTGACCTTGATCATAAGCCAGCATAATGTCTTCATTGGGTTTGGTTTTGGATACCGCCACCAACGTAATGCCTGATGGGATCTCATCCCGTATTTTTCTCAAATTTATTTTTATATCAGCCATAATCCTGTGTTTTTTGCAAATTTAGATAAAAACCCCTTGTTACCAAAGGGCTGTATTAAATCGGGCATTCTTGCAAGGGATCAACAACACAGACCCCATGTCTCTATAGTACTGAGACTTACACGCTCCCACACCCTGCCTTATAAACCAAAAGCACAGCAGGATTTTTTTTGTATCTTTGTCTTGTAAAGACATGATAAAAACTATGTTACCAAAGGCTACCACATTGTCAAGAGGAGGCCGTACCGCAAAATTGCTTTTACTGGCAGCAATAATGATGTCGGGGTTTATCACATCCTGCAACGACCAGTGGTATAACGTTCCGGATTCCACAGAACAATATGTTGACGCTTTTGATCAATATGCCAATGAGCATGGATACAAATTTGATTTCAAAGAATCCGGGCTAATCATAGAATTTACAGACCTTGCAGACGACACCGTTTCCAGATGCAATTATGAAGATCCGATTCGCATTGAAATTGACGCAGAAAGCTGGCAGGAAGCAAATGAAAACAGGCGTGAAGAGATCATATTAAAAAATCTGGCCCTGGGATTTCTTAATCGTCATAATACGAACGAGTTGTTTCCAAACGGCGAATGGACCAGCATCATGCGAGGCAGACCCTTCAATACAGATAAGATTATTTACGAAGGCATTAACTATTTTGGTTTCAGGAAGGATTATTACATTGATGAATTGTTTGATGAAAGCACAGAAACACCCTGGTGGTCAGATTATGCACCTGATTACAACTCGCTCCCAACAAGTGAGTTGGAGGTTGTTTATCAGGAAGATTTTTTTGATGACGAAAACGGGTGGAGTAATGATAATATGCCACTCAATGCCAGCCTCAACAATGGTGAGATAGAACTGGCAAACAACACGGATAAGCCTGCCATCCACATACAGGAAATTAATTACGATGTGAACTCCGCTTTTATGGTAGAGTGCATTTTCAAGCTGGAATCGGGAAATAATTTTGACATCAACGGCCTTGTGTGGGGAGGCAAAGACGGAAGTTCGTTTTACGTGACAGGGTATAGTTTAAATAAAGCTGTCAGCCTTCAGAATGTGGCTGAAAACCACACTTTCTTCAAATTCCACGATCCTTCAGAAACACTTGAAAACATCAATGGTTATCATAAAATCAGTATCTATTATGATGAGGAAAATGTTTTCACCTTTATGGATGAACGCTTTATCTACATTACCGATATCCATAAAATATACGGTTCCATGCTCGGCTTCCGCCTGGGAGCAAACAGCAACATAGTCGTTGACAGATTAACTGTATATCAGTAATATCCCGGACACTTAGGTTGAGGAAAAACCCACTATTCAAACATTGGTAGATTAGCCTACTATGTCAATTGCATGATTCGGAGATAATCATATAAAAACAGACATACTGTTCCGGCTATAGCACAAATTTTGTATCTTGCAAGCTTCCATTTTGAAAACCATGTGTATTATGAAAAAATTGACCATTTTGTTTGCTCTGCTCAGCCTGTTTTCACTACAAATTTCAGCACAAAGCATAACCCTTACCTCACCCAATGGCGGCCAGACCTGGGCAGGATGTACCGATCAAAGCATCACCTGGTCATCTTCAGGAACATCAGATTATTATTCATTGGACTATTCCACGGATAATGGCAGTTCCTGGACATCCATAACAAGTTATTACAATACTACCAGTGGTTCTTACACCTGGACAGTTCCAAACACGTCTTCGGGTAACTGCCTCGTAAGAATAATTGATTCCAACAATCCTGGAACAAGCGATGTCAGTGATGCTGTTTTTACCATAACTTCCCCCCTGACCGTTACAACTCCCAACGGCGGTGAAGTCTGGGAAGGCAGCACACAGGAAACCATCACATTCAACCGCAACGGAACGTCAAATTATTTTGATCTGTACTATTCCACCGATGCCGGCAGTAGCTGGAATCAGATTGATTACAATCAATACATTTCAGGCAGTTCCTACAACTGGAACATACCGGATAACCCGTCTACTCAGTGTCTGGTAAAAATCACTGACCATTCCAATTCATGCATGACAGACATAAGCGATGCCCTGTTTGAAATCAGTGAAGCCGCCTCATCTGTAACCCTGACTGATCCCAACGGCGGGGAAATCTGGTACGTGGGAGACAGCCACAACATTACCTGGTCGGCCAGCAACACTTCCGATCTGTACAATCTGGATTATTCCACCGACAACGGCGTAAGCTGGACATCACTTGCCAGCAATTACAGCGGCACAAGTTACAACTGGACCATTCCAAACACACCTTCAGGCAACTGTTTGGTGAGGGTCATGGATTCCAACGATAATCCTGTGCAGGATCAAAGCAATGCTACATTTACCATTGCAGAACCATACATCACTGTAATCAGCCCCAATGGAGGCGAAAGTCTGGAAGGATGCAGCAGCGAATACATCAACTGGGAAACCGGAGGTACGGGCAATTATTTCAGAATTGAATATTCCACAGATAACGGCAGCTCATGGATTACCCTTTTATCATCCATGTACAGCACAGGCTCATCAGGATCTTATCAGTGGGACCCGGTGGTAAGCACTGATTCAGACAACTGCCTGATCCGCATCACCGACATCAATCAAACATCCGTGTTTGACCAAAGCGATGCCGTTTTCAGCATCACGGCCAATGACGACATCATTGTCACATCACCCAACGGCGGAGAAAACTGGGAGGTTGGCACAAACCAGACAATCGAATGGGTATCAGCATCAACCACCGATCATTTTTATGTGTACTATTCTGTAAACAACGGTAGCTCCTGGACCTACCTCACCAGCACATACAGCAATTCTTACAACTGGACCATCCCTGAAAACGAAAGCAACCAGGCATTGGTTAAGGTTATTGATTACGACAATTCCTGCATCAAAGACTTCAGCGATGCCACTTTTAACATCACCCCTCCGACACCCGTCATTGATGTCACCTATCCCAATTCATCCACAACATTTTATCAGGGTAACAGTTTTACCATTAGCTGGAACAGCGATTACCTGACTTCAGAATTTGTTGCGCTGTATTATTCTGATGATAACGGAAGCAGCTGGAATGTTATTGAAACTGTCACAGAAGACGACGGCTCCTACAGCTGGACAGTACCGGAAATTGTATCTTCTCAATGCCTGATAAAGGCAGAAGAATACAACAACGCCTCTGTTTTTGATATCAGCGATAACAGTTTCTCAATCGAGGAACCTTACCTCATCGTAAACTCCCCTAACGGCGGAGAAAGCTATGAAGGTTGTGCCTCAGAATACATCACATGGGAATCTTACGGAACCGGTAGTTACTTTGATATTGAACTGTCAACCGACAATGGCAGCAGCTGGACAAACCTGGCAAATTCATTGTACGACAGTGGAACAAGTGGCAGCTATCAGTGGGATCCGGTGGATGACCTAAGCTCTTCACAATGCCTGATCCGAATCAGCGACCACAACTCACCTTCCGTCACCGATCAGAGTGATGCGGTTTTCAGCCTCAACGAAAACACGGATATTATTCTCACCACGCCCAATGGCGGGGAAGCATGGCAGGTTGGGGACTCTTATACGATTGAATGGGTATCAGCATCAACATCTGACCATTTTTATGTGTATTATTCGACAGATAATGGTACCTCATGGTCAAACATCACATCAACTTATTCAAATTCATACAACTGGACCATTCCTGATAACGTTTCAGACCAGTGTCTGATAAAAATAAGGGATTACGACAATTCCTGTATTAACGATGTATCGGATGCTGTATTCAGTATCACCCCGCCCACACCGGAAATCAACATCACTTATCCGAATTCGGGAAACACACTGTATGCCCGCAACACATACTCTATAACATGGACAAATGCGTACAACGATGTAGATTTTGTCACACTTGAGTTTTCTTCTGACAATGGCAGCACCTGGACCGAAATTGTTAATACCACTGAAAATGACGGCTCCTATTCCTGGGATTTTCCGGATGTGGTTTCCAGCGACTGTCAGATTCGCATCAGCGAGTACGGCAATCCGGCCTTTTTTGATGTCACCGATGTTAATTTTGAGCTGATTGCTCCTTACATTACAGTTACCAGTCCCAATGGCGGCGAGAGCATTCAGGGTTGTGACGACACCTACATCAACTGGACATCAGGAGGTACAGGAAATTATTATGATGTTGAATTATCCACTGATAACGGCAGCACATGGACAAGCCTTGCAAATTCTATGTATGATTCAGGTTCAAGCGGCTCATTCCACTGGGATCCGGTAGATAATATGAGCAGCTCAGAATGCCTTGTCAGGGTAACCGACCATAATGACGTTCTTATCACAGATCAAAGTGACGGCACCTTCAGCCTCAACCCAAATACCGACATTATTGTCACGAATCCAAACGGCGGAGAGGTATTTGAGGTAGGCGATTCCTACAGCTTGTCATGGGTATCTGCATCGACTTCGGATCGTTTTAACATTTATTATTCAACCGACAACGGAACATCCTGGAATTACATTACCAACACCTATTCGGATTCCTACAACTGGACCGTACCAAATGTTCCATCCACACAGTGTTTGTTTAAGGTTGTTGATTATGACAATAGTTGTATTGAGGATATTTCAGATGCTGTTTTCACCATTTCCGATCCTTTACCGGAAATCACAGTAAATTATCCAAATTCCGGCACCTATTATTTCAACAACAACCTCAATATCAGCTGGAGCAGTGAATACCTGTCATCAGAATTTGTTGAGATCGAAATTTCTTATGACAATGGCAACACATGGAATGTCATCGAATCTCCAACGCAGGATGACGGATCGTACAGCTGGCCAATTCCGGAAACGCCTACCACCGAAGCACTGATCAAAATCAGTGAATACGGCAATCCGGCAGTATTTGATGTTTCAGATGCAGTCTTTACGATCGCCGAACCCTGGATTGAAGTCACTACACCAAATGGAGGTGAAAGCTGGACCGGCTGCGACGATGATTATGTCACCTGGACCACGGGAGGCACCGGCAACTATTTTGATGTTGAGTTATCGACTGATAATGGCAGCACATGGACAAGCATAGGAAATTCGGTTTATGACAGCGGCAGTTCCTGCGATTTCCATTGGGACCCGGTTGAAAACCTGGATTCTGATCAGTGTCTGATTCGGGTAACTGATCATAACTACACGAGCATCAGCGATGTCAGTGATGCTGTTTTCAGTCTCAATTCAAACACAGATATTGTGGTGACATCACCAAACGGAGGTGAAGCATGGGAAGTCGGAACCACTGAAACCATCACATGGGCATCTTCTCTCGGTTCCAACAAATACGACATGTATTATTCCACGGATAATGGAAACACCTGGAATTACATAGATTACACCTATTCAACCACTTTTAACTGGACCATTCCCGACGCTGTCAGTGATGATTGTCTGATCAGGATTTGGGATGATGACAATACGTGTGTACGTGATCAAAGCGATGCCGTTTTCAGCATCATACCACCCACACCTGTTATTACTGTCAACAACCCAAACACGACAAACACATATTATACCGGCAACAGCATTTCCATTACATGGAGCAGCGACTACCTGGACTCTGAATTTGTAACCATTGAGTACACAACGGACAATGGTGCTACCTGGCAGGAGATTGTCAGCCTCACAGAGGACGATGGCAGTTACAGTACCACAATTCCCGATGTAATTTCGGATGAATGCCGTGTACGAATCAGCGAATATGGAAATCCGGCAGTTTATGATGAAAGCGATGTGAATTTCACCATTGCAGAACCATGGATTACCATCAATACACCCAACGGCGGTGAAGAAGTTGATGGTTGCGATTCATACACCATTGACTGGGATGAAGGCGGTGCCGGAAATTATTTCAAAATTGAATTTTCGCAAAATGGAGGAACCGACTGGACCACAATAAACACAAGCTATTACAGCACCAGTAACAACTATTCCTGGAGCCCTGTTGAAGACATCCAGTCTGACAATTGCATCATCCGCGTGAGCGATGCCAACGAACCTACAACCAGTGATATAAGCGATGCTGCTTTCACGATAAACAAAAACGAAGACATCATTATTACCACGCCTAATGGCGGAGAATTCTGGCAGGTAGGTACAACGCAGACCGTAGAATGGGTATCAGCAGCATCTTCAACCAAGTTCAAAGTCTATTACTCTGTTAACGACGGATCATGGACTTACCTGGATTACACCTATTCTAACTACTTCAACTTCACGGTTCCCAACAATCCATCATCACAATATAAGTTCAGGATTGTGGATTATGATAATTCATGCATTTCTGATGTCAGTGATGATTACTTTACGGTTACACCGGGTGATGTCGCCCTGAATTATCCCAACGGCGGGAACACCTTCTATGTAGCATCATCATACACGGTTTCCTGGACAGATGAGTATATTGACAGTGATTATGTCAAACTCGAATATTCCGATAACAACGGTGCTTCCTGGCAGGACATCGCTGAAGTAACTGAAAACGATGGGTCCTACAGCTGGACAATTCCTGACAACCCGGGTGATCAGAATCTGGTGAAGGTAAGTCACTATAACGATCCTTCCATTTATGATATCAGTGATGATGTATTCACCATTGAACCAAGCATTGTGTTGATAACACCAAATGGCGATGGTGGTGGTGAAGTCTGGCGCGTATGTACGGAAACCAGTATCACCTGGACATCCGGTGGTACCGGTAGTTATTTTAAAATCGAATATTCCGTTGATGGCGGGCAAAACTGGAGTACCATTCAATCGTCTTACTACAGTAGCGGTTTCAATAACACATACAACTGGACACTCCCGAACTCTCCTTCTTCCGAATGCCTTGTGAGAGTAACAGACAACAGCAATTCGGTTAAAACCGATATCAGTGATGCCACTTTTACCATTTCACCCGCTATTACATTAACCCAACCAAACGGTGGTGAAAGTCTCACAAACGGTTCTACTTACGACATACTGTGGAACAGCGACGGGGTTTCAAATTATTACAATATTGACTACTCTGTTGACGGCGGATCAAGCTGGACGAATATCGCATTCAACCAAAACATCACATCCGATTCAT
>CAYQMB010000053.1:0-19727 GCA_964418565.1 uncultured Bacteroidales bacterium
TATCGTATTTATTCTTCGTTAGGTCGATTGATAAAATCCGGGAAGACAAGGCATAAAACAATCTATGTATCAGATCTGCCAGAAGGCATATATACCATCAGGTTTAATAATCCGGTATCAAAATCCATAAAATTCACACGATGACAAACCGTATTCTTGCATATTTGTTTGTCTCTTTGTTATCTGTGAGCGGTATAGCCCAGACACAAACGAATGATACCATCACCCTGGGTGAGGTAACGGTAGAGGCAAATGCTGAGATAGGTGATTTATCCATGCTTCGTACTCAGATTGACAGCCTGCACATCAGCAATAGCATGCACACTGATATGTCTGAAGTTATCGGGGAAAACACAGCGGTTTTTATCAAACAAAGCGTTAAGGGAAGTGTGGCCGGAATGTCATTGCGAGGGACCAACAGCACACACACTCGCGTAAGCTGGAATAAGCTCCCGCTAAACAGCCCGCTTCATGGCACAGTGGACATTTCTCAATTACCGTTTCTTTTTACAGATGATATTTCCATCAATTATTCTGCAGCCGGTATGATGATGAACGACGGGGCGTTGGGCGGAAGCCTGGAGCTAAGCACCCGTCCCGAATGGAATCAGGGTATAAATCTGGAATATGCCGGAGCAGCCGGAAGTTTTCTCAGTTTTGATAACTATTTAAAATTCAACTGGTCTGGAAATAAAATCAGTTACTCCGGAAGGGCTTTTCACAGCAGCAGCAAAAACACCTTTCCCTATGAAAACAATGACATCATTGACGGTGGCACTCAAATCCGCCAAAATGCTGATTTCACGACATACGGGCTTATGCAGGGCATACATTACCGTCCCTCCCCCCGGCATTTCATCAGCCTGAATGGCTGGATTCAGTCGGGTAACCGGGGTGTGCCCGGATTAAGCACCAATGAAAGCGGAGAAAACAACAACCTTAGCCGGCAGAATAACGATAAGCTGCGTGCCGTATTAGCATACAAATGGCAAAAAAAGGATTTTGTTACGGAAGCCTGGTCCGGCGCCGACCTTCAGCGCAATGGGTTTATCACACGCAATTACATCAGCGGAACCGGCAGGTTTATCAGCATAGATTCTAAAAACCGGACAGCTTCAGTGCATTCGGGGCTTAGTGCCAGAATACACCTCTCCGGCAAACACAGGATCAAAGCAATGGTACGTCACACGTATCAGCATGCCCACTCAGAGGAAGCCATCAAATCCATCCGCTATGATGCCAGTCGTCATGACGTATTTTTCAGTGGAAGCTGGGAGTACCGGTTGAGTGACAAATGGCACATTCATAGTCTTGTTAAAGAAGATGTGATTGAAGGAGAATTTCATCTGCCCAATGCAGCCGTTACGGTATCCCACAAAAGCAGCAAAAATCTGAGTTTTATCGGCAGCTTGTCCAGAAACATGCATCATCCATCACTCAGCGATTTGCATCATGTACCAGGCGGCAATCCTGATCTGCTTCCGGAGGCATCAATCACAGCGGATGCAGGCATGCATTACACAGGACCGGGCAAACTGAAATGGAAGCATAAATTAAATGCCTATGTGCGTGACATTACAAACTGGATTATGTGGCGTCCTACTCCTCAAGGATACTGGCAACCGGACAACATTGAATCGGTTAAAACAACAGGCATTGAATACAGTGGTAATCTAAAGAAAAAAGTTGGTAAATCACAGGTTGATGTCCGCTTCTCATATGCCCTTAACCGCTCTGTAAACACCAGTACAGGAGCATCATTGTTTTCGGGCACGGAAGGCCAGATACCATACATTCCCATCCATGCTGCAAATTTCTCTCCCACGTATACATGGAAGAGCTGGCAGATTTCATACCAGTGGAATGCATACAGCGAACGCTACACCACCAGCAATGCGATGCCGGATGTTTTGTACAGTATTTATCCCTATTTCATGAGTAACCTGCACTTAAGCCACAGAATTGTGTGCAAAAAATATAAATTAACACTTACGGCGAGCGTATATAACCTGTTTAACGAATCTTACAGGTCGGTGTTATGGCAACCTATGCCAGGCATTAATTTCAGATTCGGAGTAAAATTCAACCTGCTATGAAAACACGTTATCATCTGATTTCCTGGCTTATGGCAGTGAGTCTGATGTTCATTTCCGGCTGCATGGAGGATGATATGCGTCCGGTTACGGCTTTTGACACCAGTGGCAATGGAGTTTTCATCGCATGTGAAGGCAACTTTATGTATGGAAATGCATCTCTGACATATTATGACCGTGAAAGCAGAGAAGTCACCAATCAGGCCTTTCTGCAAGCCAACGGTATTCCCCTTGGTGATGTTGCGCAGGATTTACTTATGCATAATGGCTTGTTGTGGGTGAGCCTCAATAACTCAGGTAAAGCATACATCATTGATCCCAATAGTTTTTTATACAAGGGAAAAGTCAGTGGCCTGACATCCCCCCGGCATATGTTACCCGTTAATGAGAATGAAATCTGGATTTCCGATTTGTATTCCGGCCACATCAATGTTGTGGATGCCAACAGTTTTGAAGTAAGCGGACAAATCAGTCTCAACCGGGATGCAAGCACTACTCACAACGCAGAACAGATGCTTCGCTATGAAGACAAGGTGATATGCAATGCCTGGTCATATGATAAATACCTGTTTATAATTGACCCCGCCACCGGTGAGGTAAGCGATAGCATAGAAACCAACTGGCAACCCAAGAAAATATGCCTTGACAAATCGGGAAAACTATGGGCACTGTGCGATGGTGGATACGAAGGTTCTCCATTTGGACATGAGCCGGCAAGTCTTCAGCGGATAGATCCTGACAGCAAAGCTATTGAAGCAACAATCAGCTTTCAGGATGATGCCACACCAACTGACATCAGCCTGAACTCCACCGGCGACAGCCTTTATCTCATCAACAAGCACGTATACAAACTGCCGATAACCACCATGGATACCGGCAACCATATCATTTCCGGGAAAGGGCACAATTTTTACAGCATAATGGCTCATCCTCAGGGTGTTTTTCTTTCCGATGCCGGAAATTATATGGACCCGGGATTTGTTTATGTGTACAATGGTAACTCCGAAATGCAGGACAGCATAAAAACCGGCATCATTCCGGTAGATTTTGCCATTGAGTAAACATTTTACCGAGTCATTCTTGTTTCACCTAAGCCAAAACACGTAGCGTGATTCAGCATTTTACACCTGTTATCTTCATGAATTCCGGCGTATCTTTAAGTAAAAGAAGCCAGAACAGATATGAAACAGTTTATAAGCATAATTGCAGTGATGATTTTCAGTACGGGCGTGTTTGCCCAGGATCTGAAATATTCCCAGTTTTATCACAACAAGATGCTTCTGAACCCTGCCTATACAGGCCTTAGTAAAAGTCTGGACATAACCGCACATCACCGACAACAGTGGATGGGTGTGGGCGATGGCAATCTGTTTCAGTCTGATGTCGTTTCTGTTGATTATGGTCTGAGTCGCAAAAGCAGTGGGCACTACGGCAGTGGACTGGGAGCAGGCATAATATATCAAAGCAGCAAAACCGGTACCTCGGCTTTTACCACACGCGAAATAGGAATTCAGGTAGCTTCAGATGCACCACGTATTGGCAAAGAGAGACACGGATTTATGATGCAGTTTCCGGTGGGCATCAGTTTTTCGTATTTAAATCAAAGTTTTGATTATTCAGATTTAATTTTTTCAGACAACCTCGACCCGGTTTTAGGTTACATACCGGGCGGCTCCTCAATCCCTGCAGGCATCAGTCAGCAAGCAAAAGCCGAATACTTATCCCTTGGTTTTGGCGGATTAATTGGCATGAAATTAAAACGTCAGGCCGCACATACGCATTACCTGAGCATCGGCTATGCCTATAAACGCTATGTGGATAAACCCGGAACTGAAAACAGCTATTCACTACCACCCCAATGGAAACTACATGCCTTATACCATCACCCCATTGGAGATATGGTTATCAGCCCGGGGTACATTTATGACCGCCGGGGTGATTTCACAACACGAACATTCGGTATGCAGGGCAGCTTTATCCAGGGTATAACGCTTGGCCTCTGGTTACGCAATCAAAACACAAAGCTAATATCGGCAAGTTATTCGGATCTTATAATGAATGTAACCTGGGACTACCAGATGTTTCGCTTTGGCTACTCATATGACATGACCATTTCATCTCTGAGCAACAGCAGCAGCAAAGGGACACACGAGCTTTTTGTCAGAATAAGCCTTTACAATGATAAGACACGCAGAGAAAACAAACGCAGGGAAAATTCAACCTGCTTTTTCCAGGGTTTGAATTAATAAACCCGATTAACTCAGTGCTCCATAAAGGGTGTCATTTTTCGCAGCAATTCATTTCTGTTAACCGGTTTCGGAATATAGGCATCAAATCCTTTTTTCAGAAAACGCGCTTCATCCCCTTCGAGCGCAAAAGCAGTCTGGGCAAAAACCGGCATATCAGGGTAAGATTCTTTAATGCGTTGCAAGGCTTCTACCCCACTAATTCCCGGCATTTGTATATCCATTAATATCAGGTTGTAACCGCCATCAGATTCATTTATTTTCTGTAAAGCTTCGCTGCCAGTTAAAGCGGTATCAATCTGAACATTTGTTTTCCGCAGCAGAATGGATACAAAGGTCAAAACATCCTTAGCGTCATCGACAATCATCACTTTTTTATCAGACCAGTCAACATTGTTCTTTTTCGTTTCAGGGGCTACTGCTTTTTTTAGCGGAGCTGTTTCAAGTGTATCACTTTGTTTGTTAAAATCATAGGGCAAGGAGAAAAAGAAAGCTGAGCCTTTACCCAATTCTGATTTCAACCATATTTCCCCTCCCAGATAAGTAACCAGTTGTTTGGAAATGCTTAACCCAAGTCCCTTTCCTCTCCCACTAGGTCCAATCTGATGAAACTCTTCAAAAATCTGCTCTTTCTGGCTATTTTCAATGCCTACACCGGTATCTTTAACAAAAAAGTGCAGTTTATCATCAGAAACAATTTCATACCCAATGCGAATTTCTCCTTCTTTGGTGAATTTTATCGCATTCGTTATCAGATTATTAAATATCTGAACAAAGCGATTTTCATCGGTATAGATTACAGCTTTATCATCAGAAAGGGGTGTTTCCAGCCTTATCTTTACCTGAGGTTTATTAAGCTCTTTGAGTTGCTGTATGTAAATTGACTTGAGTTTATTAAGCTGCTCATTAAAATTGAATGACGATTTAAATATTTTGAGTTTATTATTTTCGATTTTCGCGATATCAATAATATCGGAAATAAGGCTAAGCAAGTGTTTTGCGTTTTCATTGATAAGAGAAATAAATTCTTCTTTATCACCGGCATCAAGGTTCTCATCTTCAACAAGTATTCTGGAAAATCCAACGATTGAGTTCATTGGGTTTCTGATTTCATGACTCATGTTTGCCAAATGGCTGGATTTAAGTCTGTCGCTCTTTTCAGCATTATTTTTTGCCTCAATGAGTTGTTTCTTAACCTCAATGCTTTGCGTCATATCCATGGCAATTCCCAGGATGGCATGCACCTGTTCATCAATAACCACAGGCACCTGTATGGCAATTATTGTCTTACTGCTGCCATCTGACATTTCAACAGTTTTCTCGTCCGTTTTAACGGTTTCTTTTTTCTTCAGAGTATCAACATTAAGCCTGCTAAACATTTTGGCAAGCCCGGGAGGAAAAACATCCTCTTCAGTATTGCCAATCACATCCTCCCTTTTAAGGCTAAAAAGTTTTTCTGCAGCCTTATTCCAGATTTGATAACGCAGGCTTTCGGCATCTTTAACATACACAGCAACAGGTATTTGTTCAAGAAGGGTTTGTTGTATCTTGCGGCTTTGTTTCAAAGCTTCTTCCTGTTTTTTTATCGGTGTAATATCCTGTATTGAACCATAAATCAGCGGGGTTTTTCTGTTTTCTGTATGACGTGTGTTGCTGCGAATTTCCATCCAGTATACAAAGCCATTGACCACTAAGCGAAACTGTTCCACAAGGTTATGTTTGCGCGCCATCATGTTATCATCCAAATACTTCATTTTATCAACATCATCCGGATGCAAATACGCAAACAATTCTTCGCGGGTAAGCTGTGGTTTAATGTCATCCACATTCAGGTAATCAAGTAAACGTTCAAACCCACTGTAAATGCGGGTTTCCGGATCGTACTGCCAATAAGCGATACGTGACAGTTTCTGTATTTCTTTCAGATGCTCTCTGCTTTCTTCCAGCCGCTTGTTGGTTTGATAATACTCGGTAACATTTTCAACATAAATAAACAATTGCTCTTCCTTATCCAGTGGATCTTTTTCTGTCAGAACAGTGTAGACAAGGCTTAATGTCTGATTTCGATTCCCCTTGAGAAAAACGGTAAATCTCAGGTAATTTTCGGGGGAATTACTGACTGCTTCAAATACCGCATTCAAAGAACCGTATTTGTCAACAATTACTCTTTTACAGCCTTCGCCGGGGGCGTAATTTTCTTTTATTTTTTGAATCTGATTCCGTAATGTCCGTACAGCTTCACTGGCGAACAAAACATCCCCGCTTTTACTAATCTGCAATATACCCACAGGGCTGTTTTTCATCACCTGATACAAAAAACCTGCCTTCTTTTTTGCCTTGTTCTGAGCGATAAGCTTATCCGTAATTTTACTTATCACAGCCAGGACATGGTCTTCTCCATATGGTACCATTCTGGCCTGATAGTAATTTTTTTCACCAGCAATATCCAGATCATACTGATATATCTGTTTTTTCTTTTTTCTGAGAACCAGTTTGATTTTTTTTGTCGTCATGTCTGCCACAGGTGCGGGCAGTATATCATGGACATTTGCTCCCAACAATTTGGCAACATCATCATACAGTTCCACATCTGCAGATTCAAAGACATCAATGATATGCCCCTGCTTATCCATGATAATAACCAAATCAGGCAGAGCATCTACCAGGAACCGGTCAGCATCCCGCCACAGGTTAACATGTCCTGAAAAAGCCGTTTTTTTCTTATTGCTTTTAACCTCGAGCCTGATTAGTTCATTCTCAAGTTCCCGAATTTGCTTTCTGATTTGATGTTTACGATTCAAAACCCGAATTGATTTGGTATAAGATAATAAATATAGGAAATAATCAAGTAAAATCCAATCGGTAAAAAGCCGTAGTTTTAAAATTGTGAATTATTGTTAAAAAAAGGATGAAAGAAAAATTGCTTTAAAAGAAATAAAGCATTTTATTCGCATAAACTTAAACTTTCATAAATTATGATGAAAAAAATTTCTTTCCTGACAGCATTAATTCTGAGCGCAACCTTTTTACTTATTTCCTGTAAAACCTCAGATGAAACCATTTCAAAAGAAGAAAACCAGATTAAGACATCTGACTTAACGAATCTGCAGGATTCAGCAAGCTATGCACTGGGCACGCAGATAGCACAAAGCTTCAGACAGCAGGGATTTGCTGACAAAATCAATGAAGAGGTATTCATTGCAGCATTAAAAAAACAATTTGCCTCGGAAGATGAGCTTCTGGACATGCAGGCAGCCAATTCAATCATTCAAAACTTTCTTAGCAAATCTTCACAGGAAGACAACGGCGGAAAAATCAAAGAAGGCGAAGCATTCCTGAAGAAAAACGCCCAACGCGAGGAAGTAAAAGTAACCGATTCCGGCCTTCAATATGAGGTTATTGAAGAGGGTTCCGGAGAAAGCCCCACAGCCACCAGCACCGTAAAAGTACATTACGAAGGTACGCTGATAAACGGTACTGTTTTCGACAGCTCATATGAGCGCGGAAAGCCCGCCAAATTCCCTGTCAACCGGGTTATAAAAGGCTGGACAGAAGCCCTCCAGATGATGAAAACCGGTGCAAAATGGAAATTATACATTCCTTACGATCTCGCTTATGGTGAACGGGGACAGGGCGATATTATCGGCCCCTATGAAACCCTTATTTTTGAAGTTGAATTGCTTTCCATAGTTAAATAACCATCAAAAAGACCACAGATGAAAAACAAAAGTCTGATATCCATTAATGACTATTCGCCGGAAGAATACTACAGGCTGATTGAACTTGCAGAAGAGTTCGAGAAGAATCCAAATCAGAAGCTGCTTGAAAACCATGTCATTGCTTCATTGTTTTTTGAACCTTCCACCCGAACACGCTTAAGTTTTGAATCCGCAATCAGCCGGCTGGGAGGTCGCATTGTTGGATTTACAGAAGCAGGAAGCAGCAGTGTCTCCAAAGGTGAGAGCCTGGCCGATACTATCCGTACAGTAAGTCAGTACAGTGATCTGATTATCATGCGCCACCCGATTGAGGGCAGTGCCCGCTATGCCAGTGAAGTAGCCAGCGTACCCATTGTTAACGCCGGAGACGGAGCCAATCAGCACCCAACTCAATGCATGCTCGATCTGTATTCCATCAAAAAAACCCAGGGAACCCTGGAAAATTTAAACATCTTCCTTGTGGGAGACTTAAAATACGGACGTACAGTACACTCCCTGATGATGGCCATGTCCAACTTTAATCCCACCTTTAACTTCATATCCCCCGAGGCTCTTAAAATGCCGGATGAATATAAACATTTCCTTGACAGCAAAGGAATTACGTATTACGAGCACACGGAGTTTACTGATATCATTTCCGAAGCGGATGTCATGTATGTCACACGCGTTCAAAGAGAACGATTCTCTGATCCCATGGATTACGAACGGGTAAAAAATGCGTATGTATTGAGACGGGACATGTTAAAAGACACCAAAGATAACCTGAAGATTTTGCATCCGCTACCACGTGTTAATGAAATTCATACCGATGTGGATGCTGACCCAAGGGCATATTATTTTCCTCAGGCACTGAATGGCGTCTATACACGTATGGCGATAATCACTTCAATTTTAGGACTTAAATAAACATCAGATATGGAAAAAAGAAAAGAACTTACTGTAAGTGCCATTAAAAACGGAACAGTCATTGACCATATTCCGGCAGATCGTTTGTTTAAGGTACTGTCCATTCTCAACATTGATGTAATGAACAGCACCATTACCATTGGCAACAACCTTGAGTCTAAGCGTCTGGGCCGCAAAGGAATTATAAAGATTTCCGAGCAGCAGCCATCTATGGATGACATCAACAAAATCGCTCTGATTGCTCCTGCAGCCCGTATTAACATCATTGAAGATTATAATGTTGTAGAAAAGAACCAGGTGGAAATACCGGAAAACATTCGTGGTATTTTTAAATGCATGAATCCCAAGTGCATCACCAATCATGAAGATATGCCCACCCGCTTTGATGTTGTTGAAAAAAATGGTAAATTGCAGTTGAAGTGTCATTATTGTGAAAAACATACTGACCAGGAACATTTTGAAACCATTTAATATGAAACATATCGGATTAAGTTTTGCCATCTGTGCGCTGCTGTGCTCAGGCAATGTTTGGGCCCAGGAAAAGCAAATTGAAAAAGCAAGTGAAGGCAACAATGAGTTCTGTTTTGATTTGCTGAATACCATTTGGGAGGAGGGTGAAAATGTTGCATTCAGCCCGTTTTCCATTAGCACAGCTATGGCAATGACTTATGACGGTGCTGCCTGGCGAACGAAATGGGATATCGCCAAAACCATGCGTTTTCAATGGTCAAGGAAGAAAAACCATGAGGCGTGGACCAGCATGCTCAACACATTTCGCCAGATGAAAACCCCATTATTCAAATGGGCTAATGCCGTGTGGGCTCAGAAAGATTATGGTTTTGATAAAGAATACCTGAATGGTCTGCAAGATTTCGATGCCCGCATTGATTATGTGGATTTCAAAAATACGACCGAAAGGGAAAAAGGTCGCAAAGCCATGAATCAATGGGTAGAATCAAAAACGGAAAACAAAATTCAGCATCTGATTCGTAAAACCAATATTGACCACCTAACCCGCATGGTACTCATTAATGCCATCTACTTTAACGCCGACTGGAAATATCAGTTTGATCCTGAAAAAACACGGAAAAATCCCTTTAAAACCAGAACTGGTAAGGTTGAAACTGATTTCATGACCATGAAAGCAGAACTGCCTTATGCAGATATGGATTACTGCTCGGCTGTTGAGCTGCCATATGCATCGGATCAGGTTTCCATGCTTGTAATGTTGCCTGCTGAAGGTTACAGCATGTCAGATATGCTGATCAGGCTGCATGAGGATGGTTTTAAATCTGAAGGATTTGAAGAAAAAAAGATGATGATAGGGCTTCCGAAATTTAAGCTGAAAACCCGCTATGAAATGAAAAACACCCTTATATCAATGGGTATGGTTGCTCCCTTCTCCACCTATGCAAATTTCAGCGGCATGAATGGCAAACGCAATCTATTGATTGATGATGTCATTCATCAGGCATGCATAGAAATAGACGAAGAAGGGACCGAGGCTGCTGCAGCCACTGCAGTGGTTGTACGTGAAAAATCAGCAGCCAGACCCATGCAGTTTATAGCTGACAGGCCATTTGTTTTCCTGATCAGAGAACGCGTAGAAGGCAATATTTTATTTGCCGGTATCGTTGAAAATCCTGAATTATAAACACTATGAAAGCAAAACGGTTAGCTTTAATCCTGTTCATTCTGTTTCTTGGTAACAACAGTGCGTTTAGCCAGTTTGGATACAAACATGTCCACGATACCATTGATGGAGTTGCCATATCCTATAAATGGTCTCACAGCAAATGGTGGAAAAAATCCAGCCCGCTACAACTCAGGTTTAAAATGAAAAACACAAATGATTATGATGTCCGGATCAAGTTTGAGCTGGCGTATATGATGAATCAGATAGTAAAGTTCAACAGTGGTGAGCTGGAGTCTGAAATCAAAGGAGGCCGGGCTGTAACAGGCAAACTAAACGGCTTTTATTTTGAAACCGGCAAACTGAGTAATGAAGAAATCAAGTCGGATAAATTCAGCTGGGATTTTCTCAAATATAAAGTTACGCCCTTAAAAGAAGACGACGAAGACAGTGAAGAAAGTTCCGCCGACAATGAAGAAAATTAAGATGAAATATTAACCTAAAACAATAAATATTATGAAGAAAAGTCTTTTAGTATTATCCGCATTTCTGGCCATTTTTATGTTCAGTTGCCAGAACGGTGAGAATTCTGAGGAAAAATCTGAAGAACAAAAAACAGAAAAGAAAGCAGAAGCAGAAAACGATAACAATGAGAGCTCATGCTGTTCAGAAACTGTAGAATCCTGTGACGGAACCATTACAACCGACAAGCTTCTGTCCAGGTTTGAAGAAAATGCAGAAGAGATGGAAGGAAAAGAAGTTTCTGTTTGCGGGAAAGTCACACATGTTTGTGTTCACAGTGGTAAACGCATGTTTCTTGGCACTTCAGGTGAGGAGGTTGTTATTGTAACATCAGAAGAAAAGTTCCCTGAAGAAAACATGGGTAAAAAAGTGGTTGTCACAGGCAAAATAAAGCTTGTGGAAGATGCTCACCAGCATGGTGAGGGTGAAGAAGATCACGAACACATTGATGACAAACAACACAAAGCTGCTGATAAGAGCCATTTTGAAATTGAGACCATCAAGTGCAAGGTTTGTGAATGTGATCACTCCAAAGAATCATAAACAGAATTCCATTTTAATCAAAAAAAAACCGCCTTTCGAGGCGGTTTTTTTTATGTTTTATTGTCAAGGTATTCCTGGATTTGACTAACAGCAAGATCCACTTTCACCTTTAACTCATCCAGCCAGGCACGGTAGGTTTCTGTTTTTTCAGCATTGGCTGCCAGAATTTCCATCTCGTTAAATTCCTGTCGAATTTCTTCCATCCCCATGATGGCAACGGAAGACTTTGTCCGATGAGCCGTTTCACTCAACTTTTTCCAGTCTTCATTTTTAATGGCATCAGAGCATATGTCAAAATATTCAGGATAGCTCTCCTTAAATATATCAAACATTTCCTGCATTACGTCAGGATCATATCCTGTACGCTTGTTTAGCAGGGCCACGCTGAATAACTGCTCAGCCATTACAGATTACCTTCTGACAAGACGTTTGTGAACAAATTTCTGCAGGAATTTCTCACGATATGAACGTCCAATGGGAATACGTGTATCCTGAACCACTACATCATCGCCATCAATCTCATCAATATGATTAACGTTAATAATGTATGATTTACTGGTACGGAAAAATACGGAATTCGGGAGACGTGAATGGATGGTTTTCACATTCATTGCTGTCATGTATTTTCCTTTGTTAGCATGGAGGATTACATAATCCTTGAGACCTTCAATAAAGTAGATGTCATTGTAATTCAGCTTGATGTATTTCCGCTCGGATTTAACAAAGATAAAATCTTCGTTGAAATCAATAGCAGATGGCTCATCATGCATTTTCAATACATCTTCCACTTTGTTCACTGATCTGAGGAAACGATCCATTTTGATTGGTTTCACCAGGTAGTCAAGCACATCCAGTTCATAAGCTTCAACAGCATACTGCGGGTAAGCGGTTGTAACAATCACAATGGGTGGATGTTTCAGGCTACGGATAAAATCCAGACCATTAAGTCCCGGCATTTCAATGTCGAGGAACATAATGTCTACATCATTTTCCTGTAAAAATTCATTCGCCTTCAAGGCGTTTTCAAAACTACCAAGGAGATCCAGGTTAGGAACTTCCTTAATGTTTAATTTCATTCCTTCTCTTGCGAGAGGTTCGTCATCAACTACAATACAATTCATGTTTTCTAAATTTTGGTTAGTACTAATTTCACATTATATTTATTCGTATTATCTGATATAATTAATCGGTAATCATTACCGTACAGTATATTTAAACGCTTTTTTAGATTACTTAATCCAATGCCACCTGACTTCGTATCCTTTTCTACATTTACTTTACTATTTTCAATTTCAAATATAATACTATCCTCTAAAACATCCAAATTTATTTCGACTAAACTAATTTTTTGTGATGCAACCCCATATTTGCAGGCGTTTTCAACCAGCGGGAGGTATATAAATGGATATATATTCAGATTATTTAAATCACCCTTTTTTGTGATTTCAGCCTCAAATCCCGGTGTTTTAAGTTTATACAGATCAAGAAAATTCTCACAATTTTCCAATTCGTCTTTTAACGACACTTTTGTGTTTGCCTCTGTATACAAATGATATCTCAACACATCAGAAAGTGACTCCAGAAGGGATTTTGCTTTTTCGCGATCTGTACTTATCAACACATGCAGACCATTGAGGAAATTAAACAGCGTATGGGGATTAATCTCTTTGTGGAGACAATCCAACTCTCTTGTTGTAAGCTGTTTGTACAAATGTAAGGCTTCTTTTCTTTTATATCTCAGGCTGGCCCATATAAGCGAGATGGCATAGTATAAAAAAGAAATCATCACCTGAACATGCAGGACAAAAGGCATCGTTTTCAGGGTGCTGGGTGATACAAATTCCGGGTCATAATGAAGAACCAGCATTTTAACCCCTATAGAAATCAACGCAAGCAACCCAGACAGGATGAAAAACGAGAAATTTTTTCGTAAAAAATACAAGTAGGGAAAAATCACATAAGTCAATACGAGTATCACAACCGCATCCACGAAACAAATAAGGCCTAAACTAAGCAAGGTTGTTGCAAACCCTGAAACTGTGAACAGCCAGAGGTTAATTGCCAGAAATGACAACCAGAACAACACGCGGTTTAATACCGGGAGGTCTTTTTTATGGTATTTCTGCCTTTTTACAGGGAAACCAAACTCCTTTTGCATAAACATTTCACCTTAACCAATTGCAATATTAATGATTTTTTACGTAAAACAAAATATTTTTAGAAATTGTTTACATATCCAATACCAATTCGGGACTGCCTCATATCTAAAAACGCATTTACTGAACGACCAACACCGTAATACAAGCGTAATCCCCCAAGGTTTGTTTCAATTAATGCTCCAATGCCCGCAGAAAAAGGATAAAACTCACCTCGAAACAGCCCAAACTCACTATAAACGATACCACTTTGGGCAAAAGCAAAAAGAGCAGATCTTTTATCGGGGTAAAACAGAATTTCTGCTTCAGTCTGCCCATACCAGGGCACCCAAAAAGCAGATGATTGATATGATCGGAACAACATATCGCCACCAAGCCTGAAAAGCTCATTACGGTATAGGTTTTTTCCCGCAATCAACCCTGCATTCATGGATAATTTCAAACTCAATTGCGGAGCCAATGGCTGATAATGCACAACCTTAAGGCTTGCTTCAGCTTTAAAATCCCCCGTGAGTTGATTTGTACTGCGGGTTCCGGCCGCCAACATAATCCTGATATCCTGTCCTTTCCGGGGATTTACAGGATAATCCAGACGTCTGTATATCCAGGATAAACCCACAAGCCCGGACTGCACATCGCTCAGGTTATCAGTGCCTGTTGAAACCAGAGCGTTGTTCATGTCATATTTATAAAACAACGCACTTTTTCCCAAGCCTCGTGTCAGGCTTAAACCACCTCTAAACCGAGTGTTAACAAAACTTGTATCCTTTTTTTCAAGCTGAAAGCCTGCTTCAACACCTATTCCTTTATATACCACAGGAAAATTCAAAGCCAGGTCAAGGTTTTGAGATTGCTTTTCCGGCGCTTCCCAGGAAAGCACCAAATGCTCAGCCTGCGAAAACACATTCACAAGCTGAAGATCAAGCTGACCGGTAAGGTAGAGGCTTGCCTCATCATCGCCGGGAAGGATTCCGGCAATACCGGAGAACCGGCTGGATTTGGTCTCCTTCAGAGGAACAACAATACGATAGGTTGAATCTGTAAATGTGAGATACCATGGATCTGACAATTCAGCAAACCCGATCATTCCAATGCTTTCATCAAGGCCTTGCAGGTTCTTAGCGTTGTAAAGACTACCATCATTCAGCTTGCCGGCACTGGTAAGGACAGCCATGGGGAAATCGTCAAAACCGGGCAACACAAACCCGTTAAACCTCAGCAGGTTGTTGTTATCAATATGGAAAAATGGTGAGAGCGTGTTATCCTTTGTTTTTTGCAATGAATCCAGCCTCACCCCGGCTTGCGGATAATGCTGATTCAGTTTTTCCTGGGCGTTTTGCATCCATCGGTTCAGCAGCTCAGGTGAAGCCGGCTTATTTACCAGAGCGGCTGTATCCACCATAAGAACAAGGCTATCTGTTTCAGCTTCTACATTCACTGACCCAAAATGGAACACGTCACCCCTGTGATACCAGGCATATATGGCAGTATCTGAGTAGCTCACACTGTCGTAACCTGCAAAGAAACAGCCTTTTTTCTGATCTTTTCTCTGAAATTCCCGTAAAACATTTGCAGCTACAGTGCTATCGTCCACCTCGGTCTGGTAAAGAAGCTCATGAGGCATCTCAGATGAATACAGACTAAGTTCAACCTGCCCTGATGCTGTCAGGGAAAGTACAAACAAGGCAATGATAAAAGCAATCTGTCTATTCAATGTGTTTTATTGAGTGTATTTCACCAGTTTTCGGATTCAACCTGATTTCTGAGTCCTGATTGACAAGGTTTGCAGGAAGTTTCACCACACTGCCCTTTTGAGGGCACAAGCCCTGCTGTTGATAAACAGCATCACCATCAAGTGTGATAAGATACTGAACCGGAAGCGGTCTGCGGTAAATAAGTGCAGCTTTTCTTTCCGTTTCATCTTCCTGCAGGGGTGAATTTTCTGCCTTCACCTGAGGCACAACGCTCATGGACAAAGTTTGTCCTTCCATTTCATCTTGCAGTGATACAGGCACCTGTTTTTCAAGCCTGTCAAGTATATGCGTTTCCTTCCGGGGCTGCATTCCGGGTGTTACATGATAATGTTTTGTGATGGTTGCAGATTCAAGTTTGCCAGTAAACAAATCCAGATAGGATTGCTCCAGTTCTTCCAGTTTGTCAATCATATAGGCAATATCTACCCCGCTGACTTTTTGCTCTTCGATTGCAGCTTCAAGGGAAAACCGGTTTTTCCGTATCCGGATAATAAAGTCTGCAGCATCCTGGGCTTTATGCTTGAGGTTTTTACCCACCTCTCTTCGTTTATAAACAGGAATGCGCTGAACCACAGAATCACGCATGATTGTGCGGTAGGTAGTATCAATAACCTCCCGTGTATTTTTATCAATCTGCAGATCCATAAAAGGCAATTCTGCCGGATTTTCCTGCCCGGCAGGATAAAAATGTGAAGATGTACTGAACAAGCCGGAAACAGACTCACCACTGTTTATCCCTGCAAGTATGCCTCCTTCTGTCAGGCTGACTGATGGATTTGCACCATCCGGGACAATCCAGTATCGATGATTTCGATCAGGCAACACGCTTTCGGTGAATTCAACACCGGTAATTGCCCAGTAACGCTTTTCCTGTGTGCTGACACCTCTGATGCTAAGCATTTCTTCAGCAAAGCGGGCATATGGTCCGGGGGTAAAATGATATTGTGTATATTCCACCTGAATATGAAGGCTTGTTTCCGGCAAATAATATGACATTGCCGAATGTTTCACTTCATTGTTTGCTTTGTCATCCACCACATACCAGGTATTCTGGCAGGATAAAAACACGATAGAAAACACAAAAATTATAAAACCTGTTCTCTTCATAATCACAACATCTTAAATACGTCACCTAACATTAAGGGGATATCTCCTGCAGTCATTGCCTCGTAACTGTATTTACCGGCCGCCAGATCTCCGGCTAATCCGTGAATATAGACAGCAAGGCGGGCAGCAATATCGGGAGCGTACCCTTGTGCAAGCAAAGATAATACAATTCCGGTTAATACATCACCTGAGCCGGCAGTTGCCATTCCCGGGTTTCCTGTGGAATTCACAAACAAGCGCCCATCGGGCGTTGCAATTTTTGTATATGCACCTTTTAGTACAATATTCAGCTTGTATTTCTTTGCATTATGTATCTGTAATTCCGTTTGTTTCCAGGCGTTTTCTGTTTCACCAAACAAGCGCTCAAATTCCTTTGGATGCGGTGTAATGATGCTATTTTCCGGCAAATCATCCAGGATGGATGAATTTTCAGAGATGATGTTAAGTGCATCTGCATCCAGCACCATGGGTTTGTGCATATCCTTAATCAGAGCTGCCAGGCCTTTTTGTGTGTTGCTTTTTTTGCCGAGTCCGGGACCAATACCTACGGCATCAAAATCAATATCCTCTTCACAACCGGTAAAAATTAAATCCGATCTGTCGATGCTAAGCATAGCTTCCGGCACCGACTGTTGCAAAATATCATAGCCTGTTTTGGGAGCGTGCACTGTCAGCAAACCAACACCAGAACGCAGGCAGGCTTTGGACGCCAGCACAGCAGCTCCTGTTTTTCCGTAACTACCGGAAATCAACAAGGCGTGACCAAAGTTTCCTTTATGCTCAAAGGTATTCCGTTTTCGCACCAACTTGTGAGCATCCGGCTGCTGAAACAGGAACCAGTCTGATTCAGTGTTTTCAATGGCTTTGGGATGCAGCCCGATATCTATAATGTGTACATCACCAACAAAGGCATGGTTTTCCGGAAAAACAAACGAGCGGTTGGGAAACTGCAGGGCAAGTGTTTGGTGAGCGCGATATATTTGTCCGTCATTCTCCGTATTATCCTCACCAAACAAGCCAGATGGTGCATCCACAGCAATGCGACGGACATTCTCCGCTTTGTTAACGAGTTGAATAACCTCAGCAGGCAATCCTTTCACCGGCCGGGTAAGCCCGGCACCAAAAATGGCATCAATAATTACTGCGTCATCCTGAATTCCGGGCATTTGGCTTATCTCAGTAATTTCAGTTAAGACGCCTCCATCTTCCAGGTAGCGATCCAGATTTAACTGGCAATCATCAGAAAGCCGGGGTGTAAATCGCAGGAGGCAAGCCATAACATCGACCCCCTTTTGAGCAAGCAGGCGGGCAATAACGAGCCCGTCGCCACCATTGTTTCCGGGTCCTACCAGAACAAACACTCTGCTGTCATCCTTTATTTCATGCAGCAGCCAGTCGGTCATGCGCTTGCTGGCGCGCTCCATAAGATCGGGAGAGGTTATGGGTTCATGCTTCATGGTATAAGCATCAATGTCTTTGACTTGTTCGGATTTAAAAAGTTTCATAATCAAGAAAATTAAGCTACATCACAGATCAAACAAATGGTTGCACCCAAAGTTCCAAAAAAATGCATGATTAGCCAAGGTTAAGCCATAAAATATTTATAACAAAAAAAAATCTGCCGGTTTTCTTAATAATCATTGACAGAACAAAAAAGATTTCTAAATTTGTCACCTTATGATTTTGAGTGAAACTAATCAAAAATTGTAACTATATGTTTAAAAATCAACCTAAAGGGCTGATACCAGCCTCACTAGCGAACATGGGGGAACGTTTTGGTTTCTACACCATGATGGCGATTTTGGTGCTGTTTCTGCAGGCCAAGTTCGGATTGAACGGAAAAGACGCAGGATTGATTTATTCTGTATTTTACTTTTCGATTTACATTCTTGCCTTTGTCGGTGGCCTGATTGCAGACAGAATCAGGAATTACAAAGGGGTAATTCTAACAGGCTTGCTTGTTATGGCAATTGGTTATTTAATGCTAGCCATTCCGACAGACTCACCTGTGCCGGCAGACAAACGGGTTTTCATGCTCGTAATGACATGTTTTGCATTGTTTGTCATTGCGTTTGGTAATGGTTTGTTTAAAGGAAACCTGCAGGCACTGGTAGGCCAAATGTACGACAATCCCCAATACGACAAAATGCGGGATTCAGGTTTTTCCTTGTTTTACATGTTTATCAATGTAGGTGCAATTTTTGCTCCATTTACTGCGATTGCAATTCGTAACTGGTGGTTAAGCCGCTCAAATTTCGAATATGATGCCAACCTTCCAAACCTATGTCATCAGCATCTTGAAGGCACTCTTGAGAGCTCAAAAGTTGTTGGCGAAGGTGCTATTGCCAAAGCTCAGGGAGCTGCCGAGCAGGTTTTTGCCCTTGACCCGGCCAGCCGGTTTGAACAATTAGCAGCCACCGTTTCTCAGGCAGCAGCCAGTTTTGATCCTACCGCTTTTGCTACCAAGTACCTGAATGTTTTTAACACAGGTTTCCACTATGCTTTTGGTGCAGCGATTGTTGCCATGTTGATCTCAATTGCCATTTACCTTTTCAACAAGCGTAAATTTCCGAGCATTGACAAAGCCAAAGAAAAAGCTGATAAAGAAGCCAACAATGGCAAAAAACCGGTTGACATGGATCCCAAAGAAATCAAACAAAGGCTTTATGCATTGTTTGCAGTATTTGGTATTGTTATCTTCTTCTGGTTCTCCTTCCACCAAAATGGTCTCACCCTCACTATGTTTGCCCGTGACTACACGGATTTGAGTGCTATAAAGATTAACTTAGGCAACATATCCATTGTCGGGGCAGAAATATTCCAGTCCATCAATCCCATATTTATCGTTCTCTTAACACCTATCATTATGGGTCTATTTGGTTGGCTGCGCTCTAAAGGTCTGGAACCTTCAACACCTAAGAAAATCGCTATCGGTATGGGAATTGCCGCACTTGCTTATGTTGTGATGGCATTTGGCTCATTCGACCTGCCCCCATTCTCAGACATTGACGGAAGCCCGCTTCCCGATGCAGCTAAAGTGACTCCTTT
>CAYQMB010000054.1:0-19124 GCA_964418565.1 uncultured Bacteroidales bacterium
TCGTTATCGGCCGGATGGCGAAAATGAAAATTATTGACGATAATACCGGCATTACCTTGATGACCAATCATATACCGTATGGAGCAAAACTGTATGCTAAAGACGGTGAAAAGGTAGAAAAAGGCGAAAAAATATGCGACTGGGATCCGTTTAATGCTCTCATAGTGAGTGAGAAAAACGGTATTGCCAAATTCAAAAATGTCATTGAAGGAATTACCTATCAGGAAGAATCCGATGAACAAACCGGTTTCAAAGAAAAGGTAATCACCGAAACCAAGGATAAAAAGAAAAATCCGGAACTTGCTATTGTCGACCCCAATGACAAAAATAGTGTCCTGAAAAATTACAACCTTCCTGTGGGAGCGCACCTCTCTGTTGAAGAAGGCGATAAACTCATAGCAGGACAGACAATTGCAAAAATTCCGCGTAATGTTAGTAAAGGTGGTGATATTACCGGTGGATTGCCGCGTGTAACCGAATTATTCGAAGCACGGAATCCTTCCAACCCGGCTGTTGTCTCTGAAATTAACGGTCAGATTGAATTTGGTAAGATCAAACGTGGTAATCGTGAAATCATTGTAAGATCTCGTGATGATGAAACCAAGAAATACCTTGTGCCGCTTACTAAACAGATTCTCGTGCAGGAAGGCGATTACATAAGAGCAGGTACATCATTGTCCGATGGTGCTATTACACCGGCTGACATCCTTAACATTAAGGGCCCCACAAAAGTACAGGAGTACATTGTTAATGAGGTCCAGGAAGTATACCGTCTGCAGGGTGTGAAAATTAATGATAAGCATTTTGAGGTTGTTGTCCGTCAGATGATGCGTAAAGTTATTATTGAAGACCCCGGTGATACCATGTTCCTTGAAAAACAAATCGTTGACAAATGGAAATTCCGCGAAGTTAATGATGAAATATATGGAATGCAGGTTATTGAAGATGCCGGCGATTCAGAAAGTTTGCGTGCCGGCCAGATCATAACTGCCCGTCGACTCAGAGATGAAAACTCGCTGCTTAAACGGCGTGATTTGAAACTTGTTAGTGGTCGTCCTGCTGTCCCTGCTACATCCAGCCAGGCATTGCAAGGTATTACCAGAGCTGCACTTCAAACTCAAAGCTTTATGTCTGCAGCCTCATTCCAGGAAACCAACAAAGTGCTTAACGAAGCCGCTATCTTTGGTAAAGATGATCATTTGCTTGGTCTCAAGGAAAATGTTATTGTTGGTCATCTTATCCCTGCAGGTACCGGACTCAGAGAATACGACAAAATCCTTGTCGGTAATAAATCTGAACTCCGCGAACTGGAGGCAAATACTGAGGAACAGGTAGACGTTTCTCAAAATGAAAATAAGGAGTAATTATGGAAGAAAACAAAAAACAAAAAGGCAATCAGCTGAATATAGAGCTTGATGAAAAAACAGCACAGGGAACCTATGCAAATCTGGCTGTTATTTCACATTCAACATCTGAATTTATCGTAGATTTTGTCCGTATAATGCCTGGCGTACCTAAGGCTCCTGTGAAGTCACGGATAGTGCTTACACCTGAACATGCTAAAAGGCTAATGGGTGCACTGCAGGAAAATATCAAAAAGTACGAAAGCATGCATGGAGAAATCAAAGTGAAAGGTGGACATACGCCACCGAAAATGCCGATGAATTTTGGTGGTCCTACCGCTGAAGCCTGATAATATTTGCCTTAAAAAAAACGCTGTCCCCCGGATAGCGTTTTTTTTTATGCATGGGTTTCAAGGAAGCGATGCAAAACAATCAGCAGCCATAAACGATTGTATAAATAATCCCTGTCTCCACTGAGGTATAGTTCCTTCATTAGTTTTACAGGTTCATATTTTACAATCGAATGCTTTTCAATTATCTCGCGAGAAAGATACTCATCCAGAAGATAGGCAAGATCATTATGTAACCATTTTTTAAGCGGAAGGGCAAATCCCCATTTCGGGCGGTCAAAAAATTCCCTGGGAACCTGTTTGTAAAGCGTCTCTTTTAATAAATACTTTTTTGTGTTTCGGGTTACCTTAAGCCTGGGATCCAGATTAAGAGCGAATTCCACAATGTTATGATCAAGCAAAGGTACACGAGCCTCAAGGCTGTATTTCATGCATGCCCTATCCAGTTTTACAAGCAAATCATCCTTTAAATAATACCGTAAATCAAACACTGCCTGATCTTCGCTGGCTGTGAGGTTACGAACAAAATAACTGTTGTCTTCCAGTAAATTTATCTCTTCGGCAAAAGGTTTTGCAATTAATTTTTCGATTTCCTGTTGAGAAAAGAAATATTGCTCCTGCGAAAAAATATGGGATTTTATATGATGCTTGTTTTCATATTCAAACAAATGAGCAGCACGTTTGTACCGATCAGAAAGTTTCGATAATCCGGCTTTTATAGGATGCCTGAGGCCGTGTATGATAGGATTGGACAAGCGTTTTGCCCAGGTGTAGGATCCGTACCCATGAAATAATTCATCTCCACCGTCTCCGGAAAGCACCATGCTTACATCCTGTTTGGCAAATTTGGCCAGAATCATGGTCGGAATGGCTGATGAATCCGCATACGGCTCATCATAGGTTTCAAGGATATCCGGAATCATGGATTTCGCTTCATCCTGGGAAACGATGTACTCATGATGATTGGTGCCCAGGTAATGAGCCACTTTTGATGCATGATCTGCTTCATTATACTGGCTTTCCCTGAATCCGATAGAAAAGGTGTTGAGTTTTTCACCGGAATGCTTTTGAGCAAGAGCAGTAACCAGGCTGGAGTCAATGCCGCCACTGAGAAAACTCCCAAACGGGACATCGCTCATAAGCCGCATTTTTACGGACTCATCGATTAGTTCACACAAGCGGGAAGATGCGTCTTTTTGATCTTTAATCAAATTGCGGCGGATTGCTCCCTCTATCATCCAATAGGCTTCAATGCGTAAACCACTTTCATCCATAATACCAAAATGCCCGGATGGAAATTTCCGGATGTTTCGGTAAACACTATGTGGCTCGGGGATATAGCCAAGATGCAGGTATTCATTAATTGCCAGGCGGTTGATTTCCTTTTTCTCGCGTATGTTCTCAACCTGCATGAGTGCTTTTAGCTCCGAGGCAAAAACAAAATGTTCTCCATCCCAATAATAATAAAGAGGTTTAATGCCCAGCCGGTCACGGAACAAATACATAACTTTTTCCTGTTTGTCATAAATAGCTATGGCAAACTGCCCGTTCAACTTGTTAATGAAAGTAACTCCCCACTCATCAAATGCTTCCAGGATAACTTCAGTGTCACTGCTGGTCTTAAAATCGATATTCAGTTCTTTAGCAATGTCCCGGTAATTATATACTTCACCGTTATAAACACATGTGTACCGACGCGAATGGGATTCCATCGGTTGATTTGCATTGTCCGATAAATCCAGGATACTTAGCCGCCGGTGAGCAAATCCCATGCGCTCGCTGCAATAGTATCCATCAGCATCAGGCCCCCGATGCTTTAGACTTCGTGCCATGGCTTTCAGTTCCCTTTCGGAAACAAAATCTTCCTGTGAATAAAAACCAGCTATTCCACACATATCAGTGTCCTCCTCTTCACAGCAAATTTAAAAATAATCCCATGAATATTCATGTTTTAGCCCTCTTTTATACCATATTTTCCGGATTTGTTAGTTCGTCAAATGTTTTGCTGTCCAGATAATTGAGTGATATGGCTGCTTTTTTTAAGCTTATGCCGTGTTGATGAGCATGATGTGCAATTTCTGCAGCCTTTTCATATCCAATTACAGGTGTTAATGATGTAACCAGCATCAGGCTCTTTTGCAGATTAGCGGATAAATTTTCCCTGACCGGCATCAGCGTGCTGATGTATGATCGCTGAAAAGATTCGGCAATATCCGAAAGTAAATGAATGGACTCCAGGCTGTTTGCTGCCAGAAGAGGCATGAAAACATTCAACTGAAAATGCCCGTTCATATTGGCAATGCTGCTTCCGGTATCATGGCTGATAATACGGGTGCAGGCCATCTGAAGCGCTTCGATCTGCGTCGGGTTTACCTTTCCCGGCATGATGGATGACCCGGGTTCCATGGCAGGCAGGTCAATTTCCCTTAATCCGGTTCGTGGTCCGGAGCCCATCAAACGTATATCATTGGCAATTTTAAACAGATCCGTTGCGATTAAACTTAAGGCATGTTGGGTTTTAAGCACAGCGGATTTGGATGACAGCGCTTCAAATTTGTTCTGGGCAGGACGAAACGGATGTCCCGTTGATTCTGACAACTGCGCACACATGGTTTCAGAAAATCCTTCCGGTGCATTCAGACCTGTGCCTATTGCCGTTGCGCCAATAGCCAGTTCCAGCAAGCTTTTTATGCTCATTTGAAGGTGTTGCTTGCCCGATTCAATCTGACGGGTAAAAGCTGAGAATTCCTGGCCCATGCTTAACGGTACAGCATCCATCATATGTGTTCTGCCTGTTTTGTATATGCTTTTGAAATCCAGTGATCGTTTTTCAAGTTGCTTTTGCAGTGCGTTAAGTGCCGGAAGCAATTTGTTTTCTGTCAGCATATACAGGCTCATATGTATTGCCGTGGGAATAACATCATTCGATGACTGACTTTTGTTGACGTGATCATTGGGATGAATGAAGCTGTATTCCCCGCTGATTTTTCCCGTTTTTAGCTGCTCGGCGCGATTTGCAATTACCTCATTGATGTTCATGTTTGTATGAGTGCCGGATCCCGTTTGCCAGACTGATAATGGGAAATGATCATCCAGTTTTCCCTCCTGGATCTCGTCACATACACGGATGATATATTCAGCCTCATCATTAGTAATGCGTTTCTTTTTCGCGTTAACCCTTGCAGCAGCAGCCTTGATTTGTGCAAGGGCGTAAATGATTTCTTCTGGAATGGGGTGATTGCCAATGCGGAAATTTTCAAGGGACCGCTGTGTAACAGCTCCCCATAATTTGTCTGCAGGGATTTCTATATACCCGAGACTGTCTTTGGTTTTCCGGGTAGTCATGATTTCTGATTTAAAAAGTATCTGACATTTTTTATAAACAACTTCGGTTGCTCTGCATGCAACCAGTGTCCTGCATCAGGTATGCTGATGATTTCGGAGTACGGAAATATATAGCGTATGAATTTAAAATCTTCCAGAGGAATATATCCCGATTTCTCTCCCCGGAGAAACAGTGTTGGAATTTTGATCTTGTTCTCTGCAAAATCATCAGCATAAAACCCTTCCATGATTTCAGGCAGGTTGTTTTTCAATGCCTCAAGATTGATTTTCCATTCCAGACCGGATTCTGTCTTTGTGATGTTTTTTAAAAGAAATCCCCGAAGTCGCTTCTCAGGAAAATCATCTGCAAGGGCATGATCCGCTTCAGAAAAGCTTTCCATATTTTCCGGATGCAGCTGAAGCAAGGTGTCCATAAGGTTCAAATGAAAGGTGGCATTGTCGGAGGGGGCTTTCAGACTATTATACGACCTGGGTGACATGTCGGCTACAACCATTCGGTCAGCCATTTCCGGATATTCCGATCCAAAAAACATGGCCAGTTTGCCTCCCATGGAATGCCCAAGCAGGTGAGCTTTATCTATTCCACAAGCTTTGTAAAGGGCTTTAATGTCTTCTGTCATGGCAGGATAGCTGTGGGCATCACTGTGCGGAGATTCGCCATGATTCCTGAGATCCGGCACGATGACACGAAAATCCTCACTGAGAGCTTTGGCAATGCCTGCCCAATTGTCTGAACTGCCATAAAGGCCGTGCAGTATGATAAGCGGCGTGCCCTTGCCGTATTCGCGGTAAAACAATTTCATATGTTATCTTTTTAACAACTCGCGTTTGTACATTTGTATGGTATTTTCCAGCCCGTAATACAGTGCATCTGATATCAGGGCATGTCCTATGGAAACTTCATCAAGCCATGGAATGTTCATTTTAAACCAGGCAAGATTATCAAGATTAAGATCATGACCTGCGTTTATGCCGAGATTCAGCTCCCTTGCTTTTTCTGCAGCCTTAACAAAATCTTCTATGGCAGCCTCACGATTCTCATGATAATCCGTTGCGTATGGCTCGGTGTACAGTTCAATCCTGTCTGTTCCCGTATCGACCGCATATTGTATGTTTTCAATTTTTGTATCCACAAATATGGACGTACGGCAGCCTGCTTCTTTTATCCGTCTGATTACCGGGCGCAAAAAATCCAGATGGGATTTGGTTTCCCAGCCTGCATTGGATGTTAATGCATCCGGCGGATCTGGTACAAGGGTGACCTGATGCGGTTTTATTTCCTCTATAAGTTTGAGAAATTGTTCATTGGGGTAGCCTTCAATGTTAAACTCTGTCGTAATGACAGGCCGAATTGCCCGTACATCACTGTAGCGAATATGGCGCTCATCCGGTCGGGGATGGACGGTAACGCCATCAGCACCAAAGCGCTCACTATTGATGGCTGCCTGCAGAACGTCCGGGATATTACCGCCACGCGCATTTCGTATCGTTGCGATTTTGTTTATGTTTACACTTAATCTGCTCATTGGATTCTTTTTTCTTACAAATATATGTTATCTTTATCAGGAATGGAATTTGCATAAAGAAAAATCAAAGGGAAGTGTATGTATGCAAAAAATTTGATATCGGCAGTTGTGCCATCAGTTAAAACATCGGATACTGGCAATAAAGCTTTGTCATGGATGGAGTTTTTTAAGGTGTCTCATTTGCCGATTGTAAACAATGAAGATTTTCTCGGCTTGATTTCAGAATCTGATATCTACAACCTGAATTGTGGTGAAGAAGCAATTGGAAATCACAAACTTTCCCTGATCCGGCCTTATGTCACCGAGGAGCAGCACCTGTGGGAAGTGGCTGAAATTGTCGCTAAACTGAAACTGACGTTGATACCCGTATTGTCTCAGGATTCCAACGCTTTTCTCGGTTCAATTATTCTGCCGGAGCTTGTCCAGCATATGGCGCGGATTGTTGGATCTGATGAAAACGGAAGCATTATTGTTCTTGAAATGGGCGTTAGGGATTACTCACTGACAGAAATTGCACGCATTGTTGAAGAAGAAAATACTAAGATTCTTGGCCTTTATGTATCGGGTACAGAAGACAGCATGAAAATTAATGTTACCTTAAAACTGGATACAACGCATATAACGGCTATCCTGCGTAGCTTTGACAGGTATGATTATAACATCAGGGCTTCCTTTATGATGAATGATGATGTCAATAGCTTATACAAGGATAGATACGAATCCTTCCTTTCTTACCTGAATGTCTGATACCATAAAGCATATAACTGGTTTTATAATTGTGTTTTTTGTTCTTGTCTGCCCCAAAATACAGGGACAGCAAATTGCTGATATTACCATCTCCGGAAACCAAGTTACCCAAAAGCATGTTATTTTTAATGAGTTGTGCTTTTCATCCGGGGATAAGCTTACTGAAAGTCAGATCGTCAATGCTTTGGATTGCAGCAAAAGTAACCTGATGAATACCTCCCTCTTTGTCTTTGTGCGAATGGATTACAGGTTGAAAGATCAGAAAATTTATGTGGAAATCGACTTGAAAGAAAGGTGGTATTATTGGGTATATCCTATCCTTGAGCATGCCGACAGAAACCTCAGTGCTTTTCTTAATAATGCGGATTGGAAAAAAATCAATTACGGTCTGAGTTTTGAAAAGCACAATTTGTTTGGCCTTAATCAATTTTTCAAGATGAAGGCAAGGTTCGGATATCGTCAGCAGCTTGGTTTTTTGTATGAGAATCCGTCCTTAAATCAGGCAGGTCAAATGGGGTTTCAAATCTTTGCTGATCGGTTTCGACAACGGCAGGTTGCGGTTAATAATGCCGTGGACAGGCACAGGTATTTTTATCAGGAAAACTCAATCAGCCTCAAAGAAGACAGAGCCGGTATGGTTTGGATATCAAGACCGCAAAAGAGGCAATGGGTTCGCCTGACAGGGAGCTGGCATCATTATGCAATTTCTGATGATTTGTTTGATCTGCATCCTGAATATCTGCCATACAGTAAACAGATGGTGGATTTTGTCAATGTGGGACTCCAGTATGAAATCGATAAACGCGATCAACGGTATTTTCCAACAAGAGGCTTTTATGGATTTGCTGAAATCAGTAAACAGGGAATTGGCTTAATGGAAAATGCCCCGAATCTCCTGAAACTTGATCTGAATATGGAGTTGCACATGCCTGTAGCAAAAAAGTGGATATATGATGTTCGCCTGTATGGCCGCTGGCATTTGATGAATCAACAGAGAATTCCCTATTTTATGTCTGAAGTCTTTGGATACGATTATTATGCACGCGGTTATGAATATTATGCCGTCCACGGATCTGCAGGGGGCGGGATGAATCAAACCATCCGTTATCACATAGTGTCTTCCAACCTGAAAAAAATGAAAAACATGCCCGTCAAAGCCTTTGATGAATATTATTATGATGTGTATGCCTATGCCTTTTTTGATATGGCTGACAGTTATTCAGGAAGTGGTTACGGTAATGATAATGAGCTGGAAAATGCTTTTTTATACAGTACAGGCCTGGGGCTTGAGTGCCAGACATTTTATGACAGACGTTTTGGTGTACACCTGGCGTTTACAAATCGCAAAGCTTTTGGTATCTTTGCATTTATTAGTTCGCCATTATATAAAATTTACTGATGATGAAAATTGCAATTTACGGACGACGATTTAACCGCTCTTTTAACGGAAGCATCATACAGATGTTTGAAACGCTGAAAAAATACGATGTAAAATACTGGATTTATAAACCGTTCGCAAGTTTCATTAAAGAAAAAGTGTTCTATGAGCCTCAGTGCGAGGGAGTTTTTAATCAGCCCATTGACGGATGGGATGATATTGATATGATTTTTTCCATTGGCGGAGACGGGACATTTTTAGAAACAGTTACCCTGGTTAAGGATAAAGGTATTCCCATACTTGGAATTAACAGTGGCCGGCTTGGTTTTCTGGCCAACGTTTCAAAAGAAGTGATCCCGCAGGCCCTTGAACAGATTTTTAATAATGAATACGAACTGGAGGAACGGTCATTATTGCAAATTGATACTGAAATGGATGATTTCGGCGATAACAATTTTGCGCTCAATGAAGTGGCTTTGCAAAAACATGTCAGTCCGTCAATGATTAAGGTGCATGCCTATTACAACAATGATCTGATTAATACATACTGGTCTGATGGTCTGATTGTCAGTACACCTACTGGTAGCTCTGCGTATTCTTTGAGTTGTGGCGGGCCTATTGTACATCCAAACAGCAACAATTTTGTCATAACACCCATTGCACCCCATAACCTTACAGTCAGGCCGCTTGTGATATCAGATGCCGGAGTCATTCGTCTAAAGCTCGAAGGGGTTCAGAAAACCGTTAAGCTTAGCCTTGATTACAGGGCTGTCCACAGGTCCTTTTATGAAGAGATTGTTATTAAAAAAGCAGATTTTAAAGTTAATCTTGTAAAATTGTTTAATAATAACTATTTTAGCACATTACAGAAAAAACTGATGTGGGGTGTGGATTTAAGAAATTAACCACACAATTAAACAGTTTTCTGTTTGGTTTGTTTAAATAATTGTAAAACGTATCGTATGAAACGACTAGTCATTGCAGCTTTCTTGCTAACATTTATTGCCGGGTCGGCCAGCGCCCAGTTCGGTTCGCACTGGCGAAAGCTTCGCGAGGAAGTTATTTTTGGTGTGGGAGCCAGCAATTTTATGGGTGAACTTGGTGGCGCCGATCAGATCGGAACACATTACGCCCGCGATTTTGAGATTAATTACAGTCGTCCTGTCTTTTCAGCAGGTTATCGCTATAAGCTAAGCCCGCGTTTTTCAACCAAGGGGCTGTTATCATTTGGGTTTCTCTATGGCGATGATGCCCTGACCAGTGAATATCACCGTAATCACCGTAATCTGTCCTTCCGTTCGCCCATACTCGAACTTGGAGGCCATATAGAATATCATATTATTAAAGAAAAATTTGGTCATCGCTACGATTTGAGGCGCAACAGGGGCAGGGCAAACACACCGAGCCTGTATGTTTTTACCGGTATTAACGGGTTTTGGTTTAACCCCAAAACAAAGTACCAGAACGAATGGGTAGCGTTGCAACCTTTGGGTACCGAAGGACAGGGACGTGTGGATACCCGGGAGCCATACAACAGGATTTCATGGTCTGTTCCCGTAGGCTTTGGAATGAATTTCCTGATTGACCGTAACTGGGGTATTGGTTTCGAATATGGTGTGCGCTATGCAATGACTGACTATATCGACGATGTTAGTACAACGTATGTCGACCCTGCAATTTTTGGTGATGATGAGGTGGCCAGAGCTCTTGCTGACAGATCCTATGGAGACTGGCCCGGTTCCGGTGCCTATCAGCAGCGGGGGAATTCAAACTACAACGACTCCTACATGTTTCTTACTCTCAATCTGACGTATAAGCTACGCCCAAGAGGTCCGGGTATGCCGAAATTTTAATTTTTTAATGTGTCTGTATACTATCACTACAAGCTTTGCGTTTGCTTAACAACTTAGGTTGTCCCGATAACGGATTTATGATATCAAAACGAAGATTGACATTAAAGTACCTGATGTCCCGGATGTTTCCGGGGCTCTTTGTTTTCCTTGTGATGGCAACACCTGCATCCGCTCAGAGAGCCGGCGAAATCGGCGGGCACATCGGAGCGGCATATTACCTAGGTGACCTGAACTGGGCACAGCATTTCTACAGCCCCAGAGCTACCTATGGCTTTTTTTACAAACAACACTTCAATTCGCGGGTTGTCTTAAAACTTGGGGGACTATATACACACCTTCAGGCTGATGACATTGACTCACAATACGAGTATCAGAATCTTCGCAATTTTAATTTTGTTACCGGATTATGGGAATTTGCCGGACAAGCAGAATTTAATTTTCTTGTCTATGAAGTTGGCGAAACCAAAAAGAAAAATTACACCCCTTATGTCGACCTTGGCTTGGGCGTGTCCTATACACCGGATGCTCAGGAAGATTTTGCTCTGATGATTCCCCTTGGCGTTGGTTTTAAGGTGAATTTAAGCAAACACATTGTGCTTGGAGCAGAATGGGTATTCAGGAAATCATATTCAGATATGCTGGATAATGTTACCGGTGAAGATCTCGATATTTATGAGGAAGCACGTATTCCGGAAACACCATCTAACAGATATAAACAAACCGGCTTTATGACCAACGATGACTGGTATGCGTATGCAGCCCTTACATTATCCTATGCATTTACAATAAATGATTTTAAATGTCATGCTTATTATTAATTTTGTACGCGAATGTCGGAACGAAAACAACACATAATTACAAGCAAGCTGCCGGAACATATTGCCATTATTATGGATGGTAACGGTAGGTGGGCTAAACAGCGTGACAGCATGCGGATTCAGGGGCATCGGGCAGGCGCAAAATCTGTGCGCGAAGTAACAGAAGCCTGTGCAGAACTCGGTGTAAAATACCTTACCTTGTACGCATTTTCAACAGAAAACTGGAACCGACCCAAAGCCGAAGTGTCCGGCCTGATGAACCTTTTGGTAGATAAGCTGGATAAAGAACTTTCAACCCTTACGAAAAATAACATCCGGCTGACAACCATGGGTGATACAACCCAATTGCCTGAAAAAGTGCAGAAAAAGCTTCGACTGGTTAAGGAAAGGAGCAAAGATGGGGACCGCATGTGTCTTAATCTGGCTTTATCCTATTCAGGTCGATGGGATATAACCAATGCAGCCAGGGAAATTGCCAAAGATGTAAAAGCCGGAAAACTGCAGCCTGAGGATATTTCACAGGACGTGTTTGCCGATTTCCTCGCAACACACGGTATGCCTGACCCCGACCTGATGATCCGAACCAGCGGAGAAACCAGAATCAGCAACTACCTTCTTTATCAACTGGCATATACGGAACTGTATTTTACCGATACCCTGTGGCCGGATTTTGGCAGAGAAGAATTGTATAAAGCTATCCTTGATTTTCAGTCAAGGGAAAGACGATTTGGAAAAACAAGTGAACAATTGTAAGCGTGGACGGAATGAAGAAAATTTTTGTTAGTATAACAGCATTGTTTTTAATAACAGCAGGAAGCCTGATGGCTCAGGTATCACTGCAAAATCAATTGTCAAACCCGGATTATTCAAATCCCAAAGAATACGTTATCGGAGGTATACAGGTTACAGGCATCCAGCACCTTGATCAGTCTGTAATCGTTCACCTTTCCGGCCTGCAGGTGGGAGATACCATCTCTGTGCCCGGTGAAAAAATTACCAATGCCATAGAAAAATTGTGGGAGCAGGGCTTGTTTTCTGATGTTAAAATTGCCGCTGACAGAATTGTTGGTGATCAGATTTTTCTCAACCTCATACTGAAAGAGCGACCACGCTTGTCAAAGTTTACATTCAATGGTGTTAAAAAAGGACAGGCCGATGACCTGCGGGAGAATCTGGATCTCGTCAAAGGGGCTCAGGTTACTGAAAACCTCCTCCTGAATATTCGTTCAGGTGTCAAAAGATACTTTGTGGACAAAGGCTTCCGCAAGGTTGAGGTGGATATTGTTCAGGAACCCGACACTACCATGCCGAATAATGTCATCCTTTACATAAATGTTGATCCAAATGAACGGATAAAAATTGAAAACCTGATCATTGAGGGAAATGAGTATTTTCCGGACTGGAGACTCAGGCTTAAAATGAAAGAAACCAAAGAAAAAGCCTGGTATCACCTTTTTAAAGCATCAAAATTTATCCGTGAGGATTTTAAAGACGATAAAAAAGCCATCATTGACAAATACAACGAAGAGGGATTTAGAGATGCACGGATTATTGTTGACTCCATCTGGGAAAATGATGAAAAAACCATCAATCTGAAACTTGTGATTGATGAAGGTGATAAGTATTATTTTCGCGACATAGACTGGGTGGGGAACACAAAATACACCGATAAGCAGCTTAGGCAGGTCCTGGGTATTGAATCCGGCGACGTTTATAACCAAAAACTGCTTGATGAGCGCCTGATGGGCGAAAATTCAGTGTTTTCAATTTATCAGGATAATGGATATTTGTTTTCCAATATTACACCGGTTGAGGTTAACATTGAAGAAGATTCAATTGATCTGGAAATGCAAATCTATGAAGGTAAGCAAGCCAGAATCAATGAAGTGTCCATTACCGGTAACACCAGAACCAACGATCACGTTATCATGCGTGAAATCCGCACCCGGCCGGGGGATCTCTATAAGCGTTCTGATATTCAGCGTACTATTCGCGAACTAGCGCAACTTGGTTATTTCGATCCTGAAAAACTCAATGTTGATTTTGAGCCGGACCCGGAGAAAGGTATTGTTGATCTGAAATACACGGTTGAAGAAAAACCCTCTGATCAAATCGAACTGAGCGGAGGATATGGTGCCGGCATGATCGTTGGTACACTTGGCCTGACATTTAATAATTTTTCACTTCAGAATATTTTTAACCCCTCCGCTTACAGACCTTTGCCCGCTGGCGACGGTCAAAAACTCAGCCTCAGAGCGCAGGCCAGTGGACCATATTACCAGAATTACAGCTTTAGTTTTGTAGAACCGTGGCTGGGTGGTCGTAAACCGAACTCACTATCGGTATCTGTCTATAACTCACGTCAGACATACGGATCAGATAGTACAGCACAAAAATTTATTGTAACTGGTGCTTCTGCAGGGCTTGGACAACGACTCAAATGGCCTGATGACTTTTTCACGCTCTACACCGCCCTTGGTTACAAGCATTACAACATCTATCAGTGGTCTGGTTTTATTTATGATGATGGTGTTTCCAACAACATCAATCTTACTGCAAAACTTGGTCGTAGCAGTAGCGGTCCAAACCCAATATTCCCTACCCGCGGAAGCGATATTAACTTGTCTCTGGAAATCACCCCACCATTTTCCCTGTTCAGTAATAAGGATTATTCCAGTATGACGCCACAGGAAAAATACCAGTGGATTGAATACCATAAATGGAAATTTAAGGGCGACTGGTTTACAACCCTCATTGGCTCAAAAGAAGGCGGAAGCAGGGCACTTGTATTGCATTCAAAATTCGAATTTGGTTTCCTCGCTTATTATAACAGCGAGGTAGGACCTTCACCTTTTGAAGGATTCCAGGTAGGTGGTGATGGCCTTTATGGATATAACCTTTACGGCCGGGAAACAATCGGTCTGAGAGGATATACCAACAATTCTCTCACACCCGCATCTGGTGGAAACCTTTACAATAAGTTTAGCCTGGAGTTACGCTATCCACTCTCACTTAATCCGACAGCTACCTTTTACGGTCTGGCTTTTATCGAAGGTGGTAATGCCTGGTACGATTTTAATGAATATAACCCATTTGACCTGAAACGATCGGCTGGATTCGGTGTCCGCGTTTATATGCCTATGATTGGTATGCTCGGTGTGGATTGGGGATATGGATTTGATGAGATTGAAGGAAAGACCGGTGTGAATGGCCCGCAGTTCCACTTTGTTATTGGTCAGCAATTTTAATTTATTATTTTTGGCCTGTTATTTGCAGATAGATATCTCAGAATCAAAAAAACAATACTATGAAAAAACTTATTATAGCATTAACACTGATCTTTGCATCAACCGGCTTGTTCGCTCAGAAATATGCCTATGTGGATACTGAGTACATTATGAACAACATTCCTACCTATGAAACAGCTCAGCAACAGCTGAATGAGTTATCGGAACAATGGAAGTCTGAAATTGATGAAATGAAAGCTGAGATTGAAAAAATGTATGAAGATTTTAAATCAGAAAAAGTCTTTCTTACAGATGAGCTAAAAGCTAAACGCGAAGAGGAAATCATTCAGAAAGAAAAAGAAATGCGTCAGCTTCAGCAGGAATATTTTGGCAGGGAAGGTCTTTTGTTCCAGAAACGAAAAGAACTGCTCAAACCAATCCAGGATGATATTTTTAACGCTGTTAAGGAAATTGCCCAGGAAGGTAATTATGCTGTTATTTTTGATACAGCAAACAGCATGAATATGCTCTATACAGATCCAAAATACGATAAGAGCGATGATGTCCTCAGAAAATTGGGGTATAAAAATTAATTTTATCTTTGTGAAATCAAATATCAAAACAAAAACGTAATATGATGAAACGCATTGGATTAATTGCAGCAATTGCACTTCTGATGGTAGGAAGCACCGCTACTACTTTTGCTCAAAAGTTGGGTTATGTCGAAGTTGAAACAATCTTTAAGCAAATGCCTGAGCGTGCAGAAGCGCAAAAACAAATTACAGAATATTCCAAACAACTCGAACAACAACTGCAAACCATGAATGCAGAGTTTGAAAAAAAGTATTCGGAATACGAACAAAATGTTGATGAATGGGGTGCTGCTGTAAGACAAGATAAGGAAATGGAGATTCAACAGCTCCAGCAACGAATTCAGGGTTTTCAGCAAAGCGCACAAACTGACCTGCAGCAGAAAGAGCAGGAATTGTTGCAGCCCATTTATGAGAAAATCCGCACTGCCATAAAGCAAGTGGGTGATGATGAGGGTTACACGTATATTTACGATGCATCCATGTTGTTGTACAAATCAGATGACAGCGATAACCTTACTAATCAAGTGAAAACAAAACTTGGACTCTGATTCAAAAAAAATACCTGCAAAAAGGCCATCCCCTGGTTAGCGGATGGTCTTTTTTTTTATTTTTACAGTATGAGCAAATCTGCAGCACCCATTGGAATGTTCGACTCCGGTCTCGGAGGCTTATCAGTATGGAAGGTTTTGAATGCATTTTTGCCCAAAGAAAGCGTTGTATACTACGGTGACAGCAGATTTGCACCTTACGGAACCCGGACAAATAATCAGATCCGACAGCGTAGCTTCTGTATCACTGAAAAATTGCTCGAAAATGGTGCTAAACTTATTGTCGTTGCTTGTAATACTGCTACAGCAGCTGCAATTGAGGACCTGAGAATGGCTTATCCGGAAGTCCCCTTTGTCGGAATGGAACCCGCTGTTAAACCGGCCTCATTGTTGTCCAAAACCGGGCATATTGGTGTTTTGGCAACGCAGGGAACACTCAAAGGTGATTTGTTCCGGAAAAATCAGGATAAATACGGACCATATGTTACCATACATTTCCGCGAAGGCAAAGGGCTGGTGGAGTTAGCCGAAAGCAATATGGTAAACTCACAGCAATCCAGAAAGCTGCTGAGTGAATATATCCGGCCTATGATGCAAGCCAATGTGGATCAGCTTGTGCTGGGATGCACGCACTATCCTTTGTTTATTCCCATTATCAGAGAAATAACCGGCGGGGCTATGAACATTATTGATCCGGCCGATGCCATTGCACGACGCACCAAAGATTTGCTTATTAGCCACAGAATGATGAATACATCCGGTAATACTATGGCCACAAGGTTTTTTACCAGCGGGAACGCTGACAGCATGTTGAAAATGCTCCATACCGTTGATAAGCAGTCGGATGGTTTTGACATTGCCGGTTTCAATTGTCAATAGCGAAAAATTGATTACATTTGAAAAAGCAACATAGAATTTAGTATCATGATGAAATGTATTATTATAGATGATGACTATATTGTTCGTAAACTCATTGAGGGCTTTGTCAAAAAAACCAGGAAACTTGAGCTTTTGGGGTCTTTTGAAAATCCCGTAGTCGCTCTGGATAAATATGCCAACAGCGATCAGATTGACCTGATTTTTCTTGATGTCGAAATGCCGGAAATGTCAGGGCTTGAGTTGCTTGAAAACCTGAAAACGGAACCACGGGTAATTATCATCAGTGGTAAGGACAAATATGCCATCAATGCCTTTGATTATGATGTTACAGATTATCTGCTAAAACCCATTAATTACAGCCGGTTTTATAAGGCTGTAGAACGCGCTTCTGAAAAATCCGGCCTTGTTGCCCGCGATGAAGAACCAAGAGCAGAATCAAAAGAAGAAATCTTTGTTAAAGAAAGTTCCAGCCTGATCCGGATAAAATTTGATGATATCCGTTTTATCGAAGCCCGGGAAAATTATATTTCCCTGCAGACCTTTGAAAAGCGTCATCTGATCCACTTTACCATGAAAGCCATTGAAAAGGAACTGCCAGAGGGGAAGTTTATTCGTATTCACCGGTCATATTTTGTCAATGTGGATAGAATTGACTCGATTACCGGCAATCAGATTAATGTTAAATTAAAAAATGAAACGGCTCGGTTACCCATCGGAAAATCCTATAAAGAGAATCTTATGAGTAAACTGAACCTGATGAGTTAATATGCAGCACACAACAATCCGTACGCTTTTCCGGCAACGGCTTGGTCTTACTTCCGATCAGCCTATGATGTTCCAGGCCAGTCACGCCAATGGCATTTATGTCTATAACGAAAACAATAAAGCCTTCATCGACCTGGTATCAGGTGTGTCCGTGAGTAACCTGGGCCACCGTCATCCGGAAATCAACAAAGCCATTAAGGAACAGGTGGATAAACACATGCACCTGATGGTGTATGGCGAATTTGTTCAATCCGTGCAGGTTGAGCTTGCTGATTTATTGGTCAGTCAGCTGCATGACTCCCTGAATTCTGTGTATTACGTTAACAGTGGTTCTGAAGCCATTGAAGGAGCAATGAAACTGGCCAAAAGATACACCGGCCGTAGTAAGATGATAGCTTTTGATAAAGCTTACCACGGGAGTTCTCAGGGTGCATTGTCACTGATGGGGGATGAAACATTCAAGCGCAATTACAGACCATTATTGCCGGATGTGCATTTTTTAAAATTCAACGATCGAAGTGAGTTCGATATGATTGATGAACACACTGCTGCGGTAATCCTGGAACCCATACAGTCTGAAGCAGGTATACGTATTCCTGATGATGATTTTTTGCCCGCTCTGAAAGCCCGTTGCAGTGAGGTTGGTGCCCTGCTGATATTTGATGAAATTCAAACCGGTTTTGGGCGTACAGGTAAACTTTTTGCCCATCAGCATTGGGATGTCACACCAGATATAATGTGTGTGGCCAAGGCCTTTGGTGGTGGCATGCCGCTGGGAGCTTTTGTCGCTGATAAATCCATTATGGACAGTTTTAAAACCAATCCTGTGCTGGGGCACATTACTACCTTTGGCGGACATCCGGTGTCCTGTGCTGCTGCGCTGGCCAGCCTTAAATTGATTCTCAGAGATGAGCTGGTGGAGCAGGTTGAATCCAAATCAAAACTGTATTTTGAACTGCTCAGGCATCCGCGCTTCAAAAAGGTGTGGGGAAAAGGCCTCTTCATTGGCATTGAAATGGAATCACCCGAAGAAGCTGCACGTGTGATGGAACTTGGGGCAAAAGACGGCGGGTTTATCACCGATTTATTCCTCTTTAAACCCAACGCCTTCCGCATCGGAGCCCCGCTCATTATTAGTGAAGAACAGATAAGGTGTTCTGTGAAGCTGATTCTGGATGTGGTAGAAAGGGTATAAGCATATCCCGTGGTGTGAAAATATCGTCCCTTGCCACCTGAATATTTTTCCGTAAATTCGTTCAGATACTAAAACATTCTGTACAATATTGACGTTTGTAATGTTATGACACGCAGGATTACCATAATTGTTGTTGTTTTGCTTGCCTCTTTGTCAATGAAGGGGCAGGAGAGAAGCAGTGCTGTTATGGCAGATATTCAGGATATCAATGCGCAGCTGGAAAAGATCAGGACCTATTACGATGATGCGGATAAACTGCAGGCCAACAATCAGGCCAAAGACGTCCTGAATGAACTGCTGCAGGATCCGCAATCCATGGACTACAACTACGATTCCCTGAAACACATTACCATACTTGAATCAAGCGACGAAAAACTCAGAATATTTACCTGGAATTTGATGCTGGATGATCTTACTCATCAGTTTTATGGCTTCATTCAGTACCGTCCTGAAAATGACAAATATTATATCCATGAATTAAAAGACAAAACCGATTTGTCCGAAGATAGCAAAGCCAAATACCATTATCCCTCAGAGTGGTATGGAGCAATATATTA
>CAYQMB010000055.1:0-18708 GCA_964418565.1 uncultured Bacteroidales bacterium
GTAATCTGCGGAGTATAATCCTCAAACGCATTGGTATTGAGCTCACCACCCTCAATCAGATACGGTGAAATACCGGTAGCTCCGGAAATATCTTCCGGGTTTTGAGTTTCAGTTCCCTCAGCATTGTACCACGTATCACCATCCCTGTATCCGTAAATACGGGACGGGCTATTAATATCATTAACATAAATCACAGCATCATCTGAAACATTACCCGGGATGGCAGCATTTTCGAGCAATCCTGCGGGATCATTTTCGTCACTCACTCTGTATGCATCAGAGAAGAGGTACTTATCCTTCAGAACACGCTGGTTGGCATCAAAGCGGTCAACACGCACACCAATGTTAAAGATCAAATCCTTAAATGAAAATTTATCCTGGATGTAACCTGCAACGTAGTTAGGCTGGAAAGCGCCAATTGGGCGTGTAAGGTTTCCGTATTCATCGGTTTCGGTAAAGAAATCCTCAAAACTCGGATCATAATCCAGTTTATTACCGGTATGATCATAACCGAAATAAGAAACCAATGAATTTCCCTGATTCAACAGTTCGCTGGCTGAGAAATAAGAAATATCAAATTCGCTGGGGTCATAGGAATCTACATCTACCCATTCGAGGCTATTGACGGGGATTCCAAGATGCTCACGGAATTTGACATCAAAGAGTGCCTGCTGATCTTCATTATACAGGCGTGGATAATTCACAGTATCCTGAAATACACCATTGGCATCATATACCGGCTGCGGATTACCAAGGTCACGTTCATTGATGTGTTTATTCATCAAATCCTCAGCAAGGCTATACAGTGTATATGGTGCAAGACCATAATAGCTGTCTTTACGTTGTTCAAATTCAAATCCGAGTGAAATCTCATGATCTTTTACATCAGCTACACCATTGGCTGAGATTCGCATTTGCTGATTATCATTGATCACATAGGAAGTGTAAGGCACACCAGGCACACTATACAGTCCATATATATCGTTTGGAGAATATCCGTTAAGCAAGCCTCCACCCTGAATCACGCTATTACGGTCAAGGTTGCCAAAATCGCTAAAGTAATCAAAGAACTGCGTAGAATAAGTTGCAAGCTCCGGATTTTTATCGGCAGCCTGGAAATCCTCAATATAATAAGAATAGGTTTCATGAATCCATCCTTCCAGGTTGGTTACCGTATCCTCACCCCACTGATAAAATCTTGAGACTTCGGTATCATACTTACCAATGTAACCATAGTCAAAGAAATTATTCTTATGCTGCATATCCTGACGAAGGCTACTTTCATTTGAATAATCGGCCTGAATGCTATAATACGCATTTTTAATCAGTCTGTCATCAGGTTCGTCTCCCTCTTCCCGAGGTGGTGCCTGAAATTTCTGAGTTACACGTGCGTATACCCTGTAATTGTTGTATATCTGTTGTCCGTTATTATCGGAATTAAATAAAGAGTTACTGTAACTGTATATGCGTTGATTTCTGTAGTCCATTGTACCGCCGAGGGTAAAATTAAGGTTCTTAATGGGCTGAAAGTCAAGCTTACCGGAAAAGTTAAATGAAAGGCGCTCAGCATTTGGACGGCGATCCACATTTTTAAATGCACCTTCATCAAGGAATTCAGCATTCTGATAAATCACCGGAATTCCACTGTTGGTTGGGATTACACGCAGCGGATTCTGAGCAATTGAATCACGCACCTCATCTTTGGCACGCCACACCCCAACAGCAGATGGATCAGCATCCTGTACATGTTGCAATTCACCGGACAGCAGGAAGCCGGCAACCGTACGTTTCCTATCACTACCATCCACTTCTTTTGTCCATATCGGACCGGAAAGCATCAGGCCACCCAGGTTATAACCATAAGGATCAAGGAACTGAGAGGTAACGGCCTCTACACTTCCAAAATACTTACTTGTTGGTCCTTTCGTTGTAACAGAAATAATACCACCGGTTGCGTCCCCATATTTTGCAGCAACACCGCCGGTAACTACTGAAATCTGTTCTACTGCAGATTTTGGCACAGCATTGGAACCACGAACTTTCACACCATCTACATAATAGACAGTGGCTTCAGAGCGGGCACCACGGATACTTCCAACCTCACCGTCTTCAGAATACACACCGCCAACGGTAGTGGCAACGGCATCTGCAGAACGTCCCGGCATTTTAGCAATATCATCTGATGTTACCGTACCACCGGATTCGGTCTGGTCCTTTTTAATGAGAGGCACTTTATATTCTCTCACCTCAACTTCTTCCAGCACTTCGGCTGAAGCTTTAAGCTTAAAATCCTGAAAGGTAATTCTACCTGCAGGAATCTGTACATTGTTGTACTGCAAGGTGGCATATCCCACATAAGATGCCTTTACAGTGTATTTACCGGCTGGTATCGGTTTAATCTGATACTGACCATCAAAGTCTGTCATTCCACCGGTTACTGTATTACCATTCTCTTCAATACTCACGTTGGCAAATGGGACAGGTTCGCCTGTTTCTGCATCCAGAACCTTTCCTTTCAATGTACCGGTCTGAGCGAATGCACTTACGCTTATCATAAGTGCCGCAAAACCAAAAATTAATCTCCGTAGCATAACTTTATCTTTATATTAACTTATACTTAACCCATGTTAAAGAAAGCGTAAATATAACGTTCAAAACTGTTCGAGCCAAAAATTTTCAAAAAAAAACGCATTAAAAATATTTTGTGTTTAAAATTTCTGAAAAAATTACAGCTTTCCTGATATTAAACCCTCTGGCAATTCGTGCTGCCTCAGCAGGGTCATCTTGTTTCTTATTTCGCCTTACCATCTCTTTTTGTGTCACTTGCGACCGCCTTCTGCTTTCATCCTGCTTTGCTGATTTTTTCTCGAATTCAGCCATTTTATTACTGGTTTGCCTAAAATCGGAAGTATAGCTGTGATTTTGATAAGAAAGGCCGGATCCATCGTTTTGTAAATTATGATTATCCAGCACTGCATGTTCAGCGGATTCCATCTCTTGTTCAGAAGCTTTCTCCATATCCCGGACAAAACTATCAGAGGCACCTGTAGCTGCCTTGTCAGCTTGCTGCTTTGATTTGTTCCGTTTGCTCACAGCCCCAATGATGGGTGCAACAACTGCAAACGCAATGATAAGCAAAAAATTTATAATGTCTCCTAACTCCATATAATGTTACGGTTTGTTTTTTCGTGAAAACCACCGCTTCCAGAAAGGCTCACCGCGGTTGTTGTTTTTTCTGGCTTCCCGCAGGGATTTTTTCATCCTGCGATGCACCTTTTTATTGGTAACCATATCGGTTCCGCCTCCGGAAACTTTCTGTCTGTATCGTTTCAAAGCACGACGATGTCGTCGCTCTCGTTGCTTGGCAAGCCGCTCTTTCTTCCTCTGAGCTTTCCTGACCTGCTTGTCCTCATAACGCTCCTGCCTGCTCCGGCGTTGCTTCCGTTTTTCAATTTTTTGATCAATCGAATAACGGTTTTGTGCTATGGCCGTTGATGAATCCGGCGCAACAAGCGGCATAAACCAACTGAATATTATGCTTATGAATAGAATTTTTTTCATAATTTTACGTTCTCATCACATATAGATGATTTATGCGAACTTTAGCAAATATATTCAAAATATTGGTGCTACCAACACTGATTTTTATCAGCATACCCGGATGCAATGATAATGATGATTACATACCAGAGGTAGTGTTTAATTATTATATTGACCTGAATTCCGTTCAATACAACAGTCTGAAAATACCAGGAAACGCTGAATATCTAAATGTTGCCGGATATCGCGGGGTGATTATTCATTGCAATTATACAGATGAATACGTGGCTTTTGAACGGGCATGTCCCTATCATCCTGATGCAAATGGTGCAGTTGTGGAGATAGACTCCTCAGGAAATGCCACCTGTCCGGAATGTGAATCGCAGTTTTCGCTCTATGATGGCTCCATTTTAAAAGGGCCTGCAGAGTATCCTCTGAAATGGTACAATACTGACCTTCAGGGCAGCAGACTATACGTTTACAACTAAAAATCACAACCAAACGCTCTGAGATTTGAATATTTGAATTTTTCCATGCCCAGGTACAGTAATATCAAAAAAATAATGCGTTTACTTTCCTGAAGCAAACGCATTATAATGCACAATATTCTAATCAGATTTAATACCTGTAATGTTCGGGCTTATATGGTCCGTTTTTGGGTATGCCAAGATATTTCGCCTGTTCTTCTGACATTTCAGTAAGTTTCACACCGAGCTGGGGCAAATGCAGACGGGCAACCTCTTCGTCCAGTTTCTTGGGTAAGCGGTACACATCGTTATTCAGATCATTCTGCCACAGTTCCATCTGAGCCAGTGTCTGATTGGAAAATGAGTTACTCATCACGAAAGAAGGATGACCCGTTGCGCATCCGAGGTTAACCAGACGACCTTCAGCAAGCAGGTAAATGGAATGTCCGTCATCAAAATTGTAGCGGTCTACCTGTGGTTTGATGTTTTCTTTTTTCACATCCGGGCGACGCTCCATTCCGGCAACCTGAATTTCGTTATCAAAATGGCCGATGTTGCATACAATGGACTGGTCTTTCATATTTGCCATATGTTCGGCAGTGATGACATCTTTATTACCGGTGGCGGTAACAAAAATGGTAGCTTCTTTCAGCGCATCTTCAATGGTCGTAACTTCAAAGCCTTCCATTACAGCCTGAAGGGCACAGATGGGATCAATTTCAGTAACCATTACACGGGCACCAAACCCACGCAGCGACTGTGCTGAACCTTTACCAACATCACCATAGCCAAGAATGCATACGGTTTTTCCTGCTACCATCACATCCGTAGCACGTTTAATGCCATCGGCAAGTGATTCGCGACAGCCATAAAGGTTATCAAACTTAGATTTGGTTACAGAATCGTTCACATTGATGGCCGGGAATTTAAGCGTTCCGGCTTCCATCATCTGATAGAGGCGGTGAACACCGGTGGTGGTTTCTTCAGAAACACCACGTATACCTTTTGCTTTGTTGCGGAAATGATGATCATCCTGTTCATTTACACGTTTGAGCAGAAGGCGTATTTCTTCTTCTTCCTCAACTTCAGAGCTTTCTTCATACAATGCAGTATTCTCTTCCATTTCAGCACCTTTATGTACCATCAGAGTAGCATCGCCACCATCATCCACAATAAGATCCGGACCTTTACCATCAGGCCAGGTTAGGGCCTGAAGTGTACACCACCAGTACTCTTTCAGGCTTTCACCTTTCCAGGCGAAAACAGGAACACCAGTTTCTGCAATGGCTGCAGCGGCATGATCCTGAGTTGAAAAAATATTACAACTGGCCCAGCGCACATCGGCACCAAGGGCTGTGAGAGTTTCAATCAATACTGCAGTTTGAACCGTCATATGCAATGAACCGGTGATGCGAGATCCCTTGAGTGGTTTCTCACCTGCGTACTTTTCACGAAGGCTCATCAAACCCGGCATTTCCTTCTCCGCAATTTCTATTTCTTTCCTGCCCCAGGGAGCAAGCTTAATATCGCTTATTGCATAAGCATCTTTTGTAAACAAATCTTGTGTCATAGTCTTATTTTTTGAGGGCTACAAAATTAGCACGAAAATATTGAATAATGAAATCTTTATCTTTTTTAAGCTGTGCCTTTAAAGCATCCAGGTTGTCAAATTTTTTCTCATGCCTGATTTTTTTGAAAAACTCAATTTTAACAGGCTCATTATATATATCCAGTTGCTCACCGGGAATATGCACTTCCAGATAAAGGTCTTTACTTTGCTCTTCAATGGTAGGCCTGTATCCGATGTTCATCATTCCTGAGTATACCATATTCTTGTGAGTACATTTAACAGCATAAACACCAACATCAGGAATAAGTTTATCCATGGAGTCAACTTTTATGTTTGCCGTAGGGAAACCAATGGTGCGCCCAAGTTTGTTTCCTTCCACCACATGCCCGAACAGTGCATACTGGTATCCCAGCAAATCAGCAGCAGCCTCTACCCTGCCATGAATTAAATGTTCCCGAATGGTTGTGCTACTGATTTTTTCTCCATACCCCGGAATGCGCACGAATTCCATCCCGGCATCACGGACTACCTGCTCAATGGGTTTTTCATCATCTGCTTTCCGGCCAAACCGGTTGTTGAATCCCAGGGCCACAGCCTGAACATTCAGGTTCTTTTCTTTCAGATAAGTGAGAAATTCTGCAGCGGTTTTACCCAGCAACTCACGAGTGGTTTTTAACACAATGAAAGCAGAAACACCAAGTTCATCCAGGTATTCTGCTTTTTCTTCAAGGGTTGTCAGGCATTTGAATTTTTTCCCTGTCAAAACCTTACGGGGATGCGGATACATGCTGATCAATACAGGTGTCATATCTCGCTTTTCGGCCTCGACAACGAGTTGCTGAATAAAAAAACGATGTCCGCGATGGACACCATCAAACATGCCAACAGTTAACATCACCGGCTTTCCCTTCAAACTGCTGATTTTTTCAATTGGTTCGGAAATCATTGATACCATTAAACAATATGCGGATTAATTAGTTGTTATAACAATGCGTTTATTTGAAAATCCGTAATTTTATTCAAAACTATGAAAAAATTTATCATTCCCTTGATTATGATTGCAGGGATTTTATTCTCATGCAATAATTCAGCTAACGAAGAGCAAAAAGCTGAAGAAAAACAAAACGATTTGCTGGAAATCAGCGGAAGCATTGCCGGATCAGAAGGTGACATGCTGTATTTCGAAAAACTCAGCCCGGCAAAACTAATGAAGCTGGATTCAGTGACTCTTTCTGCTGATGGAAGCTTTTCCTTTACAGATAAACCTGCAAATGCAAACCTTTATCGAATAAGGATCGAAAACGATGGTGTATTTATTATTGGCAGCCCTGGTGAAACCATAAAAATAAGCGCCGATGAGCGTCCTATCACAACCAATTACACGGTTAGTGGCTCACCTGACAGCAAACTGGCCATGGAGATGAACAAACACCTGATGCAAACAGCTAACAAATTACAGGAGCTTGGCGATGAATACCGTGCCGCCCAGAACAAATCAAAAGCTGAACAGCAACAGATACTGAACCGCCTGAATAAAGAAGCGGAGGAGCTGATATCGGCGGAGAAAGAATTTCTCACCCAAATGATAAAAGACAATGAAGAGTCGCTCTTTATTTACCTGGCACTTTTTCAGCAACTGGGACAAACCACCATATTCTCATATCCCGAAGACAAAGAAATGTTCAAGTTTGTTGCAGATAAGCTCGAAGAATACAATCCCGAATCACCATACACTAAAAGCCTGAAATCCGACATCACAAAAATGGACAAACAAGCCAATCAGCAGCAAGGCCCGGGCGCTGGTTTTGATGTTGGCGACACCCCTCCGGACATTCAAATGCAAACACCTGAGGGGGAGACAAAAAGCCTGTATGATTTACGCGGCAATTATGTTCTCCTTGATTTCTGGGCAGGATGGTGCCGACCGTGCCGTATGGAAAATCCAAACCTGGTAAAAACATACAATGAATATAAATCGGATAATTTTACTATCTTTCAGGTGTCGCTTGACCGGGATCGTAAAACCTGGCTTGGCGCGATTGAAAAAGACAAATTATCGCAATGGACACAGGTTAGTGATTTGCAGTACTGGAACAGCGCAGCAGCGCAAAAGTATGGTGTAAGATCCATACCCGCCAGCTTTCTGCTGAATCCTGAAGGTGAAATCATTGCAAAAAATTTAAGAGGTGAAGCGCTTGGTGCAAAGCTTAAAGAAATATTCGGGCATTAATCTGCTCTTTTTACTTATGCTGATCTATAAACCCGCAGCGGCTCAGCCGCCTGCGGGTTATTTTCAGCAGGAGGTCAACACTAAGATTCAGGTAAGCCTCAACGATACTGCACACAGCCTCAAAGGCAGGATCAGGATCGAATACATCAACCACTCACCGGATACACTGCAAAAATTGTTTTTACACCTCTGGCCCAATGCTTACCGAACCAACAAAACGGCTTTTGCCCGGCAATCCACCAGAACAGGCATTCCGGAATTTTACTTCTCAAAGCCATCGCAACGCGGATACATTGACAGCCTCTTTTTTAAGATAAATGGAACACATCACATACCATATTATATGGGGGACAGCATTGACATTGCTAAGATTCCTCTAAAATCCCCTCTAAATCCCGGCGATACCGCCATCATAACCACACCATTTTACGTAAAAATACCCGATGTATTTTCACGCCTGGGGCACGACGGACAGGCATATTATATCTCTCAGTGGTATCCCAAACCGGCAGTTTATGATCAGAATGGCTGGCACCCTATGCCATATCTGCATATGGGTGAATTTTATTCAGAGTTCGGTGATTTTGATGTAAGCATCAGCCTGCCTGCGAATTACCGTGTGGCCGCCAGCGGAAAACTTCTGGATGATGCAGAACGCAAGTGGCTGAAAAACCTGAAAAAAGAAACCCACAATGGATTTCCACCATCGGCAAGCAAACAAAAAACCCTGCATTACCACGCTGAAAATGTACATGATTTTGCCTGGTTTGCTGATAAGCGATGGGCTGTAGATTATCTGACATGGCAAGACAGCGTGGATGTTTTTGCTTTTTACTTACCGGAATCGTGGCATTCCTGGAAATCAGCAACAGAGTATATCCGAAAAACCCTCGACTATTACTCCGGTCAGATCGGAGAATTACACTATCCCTCTTATGCCGCCATACAGGCAGATGAAGGTGCAGGAGGAGGTATGGAATACCCCGGAGTTACCCATATCAGCATGTCGGCCGGAGGCAAAAGCCTTGAACGCATCATCATGCATGAGGTGGGACACAACTGGTTTTACGGCAGTCTTGGTTTCAACGAGCGACGTTACCCATGGCTTGATGAAGGGCTGAATTCCTTTTACGAGAAAAAGTACATGCGGCATCATTATCCCGGGGATACGGATATGTTTGACGCCTTAATTTCGGCCTGGTCAGAAAATAATCTTGGTCCTGAATTAACCTACAAATACAGCCGCAGTCTGGGTATAGACCAGCCCGCCAACTTGCATTCCGATGATTTTTATACAGTAAACTACGGAACCGTGGTGTACAACAAAACGGTGTCTGCATTCTTTTATCTGGAAGCCTGGATAGGAGAACACAGGTTTGAGCAAATCATGCAGGAGTTTTTCCGGCTGTGGAAAAATAAACACCCGGGACCTGAAGATTTACGCCGGCATTTTGAAAACCAAAGCGGACAGGATTTATCCTGGTTTTTTGATGAGCTTATGGGCAGTACCAGGGCCGTGGATTATCGCATCAGCAAAATCACAGAGGACAGCATCTTTATTAAAAACTGCGGAGAGATTTCAGCCCCCGTTTTTTTCGGCACCAAAGACACCGTATTAAAAGCAGAAGGATTCTCAGGCACAAAATCCTTTCCAAAACCTGAATCCATCACTGATTACTGCCGCATTGATCCGGAATTTAACATGCTGGAGTTCAACCGCAGCAACGACAAATACATCAGCGGCCTTTTCCCCGCTGAAAAACCACTGAAGCTGAAATTTTTCGGTGGTGTTGATGATTTTGATAAAAATGAACTTTATTACATGCCTGTCCCGGCCTTTAACGGACTTGACGGTTTTATGCCCGGCCTGCTTTTGTACAATAATTTCATTCCGGTTAACAACCTGGAATATCAGCTATTACCAATGTACGGCCTTAAAACCGACAGGCTTTTAGCAACCGGCAACATTAACTGGCATCGGAATCTGTACGGGCAGGAAAACCTGAAACGCTTTGGAATCACCATCAGCGGGAAACAATTTTCGCTCACTGAAGACATAGCCTATCAGAAACTCAGGGGCAGCATATCTCTGGACTTCCGGCACAACAATCACAGAATGGAATCCGGTATGCATCTTAATTTCATCACCACCAGCACGCAGAACAGAAAACCCTTGCATTATCAGCAGTTAAGCTATAATGCCAAAAGGAGCTTGTCCGGCTACCTTCTATCAGCCAATGCAACACTTGAACATGGTGCAGCTTATGTCAAACTGGCACTGGAAAGTAAAAACCGCATCAAATACAACGCTAAAACAGGACTTGACATCCGTGTTTTTGGAGGGGTTCTTCATTATTATGATTATAAAAACCATCCATACAACGTCAATTTCAGGCTTGCAGGCACCAGCGCACAAAGCGATTACCTATACGAAACCACCTTGTACAACCGCTCGCTGTACATGAGCGATTATGAGCAGGCTGCAGCACGGCAGTTTGTCCCCGACGATGGCGGTTTTGCTCTGTACTCGCCCATACAATCTGACCGGTGGCTGATCAGCCTCAACCTGAGCTCAGATACTCCACTGCCTTTTGCTGATGTTTATCTGAATGCAGCCACCCTGCCCGATGTGTTTGAGTACAGCTTTTACGATGAGAAATTTGCCTTTTACGAGGCCGGTATACGCATCAGCCTGATTAAAGACATTGCAGAAATTTACCTGCCTCTGCTTTATTCCAAAAGCCTTAAAAACATCAACGACGGAATTTATTCAGATAATTACTGGCATAAAATCCGATTTCGATTATCTTTGAACCGTCTGAATCCCTTTGATTTCAGGTATAAAACACATTTGTTGTATTGACACACGATAAAAAAACATATTTTGTATCGGACGTGCATCTTGGCGCTCCGGATTTTGAATCCAGCCTGAAGCGGGAGAAATTGCTTGTGCGATGGCTTGAAGAAAAATCCAAAGATGCCGAAGCCATCTACCTGCTCGGTGATATTTTTGATTTCTGGTTTGAATACAAGCGGGTGGTACCCCGCGGATTCACCAGGTTTCTCGGCACTTTATCAAAACTGACAGATGCAGGCATTCCCATCTATTTTTTCACGGGCAATCACGACATCTGGGTGTTTGACTACCTGCCCCGCGAAACCGGTGTAAGCGTCATCAAAGATGTACACATCACCTCAATTCACGGGAAACAATTTTACATTGCCCACGGCGATGGACTGGGACCATACGACAAAAGCTACAATTTCCTGAAAAAAATATTTACCAGCCGTGTATTGCAATGGGCATTCAAGCGCATCCACCCCAATTTTTCTGTCGGATTTGCTCACAGATGGAGCAAATACAGCCGCGGCAAACACCAGATTACCAATGTGCCGGATTACGAGGCAGAATGGCTGGTAAAACATGCCCGCGATGTGCTTAAAGAGGGTAAAACATACGATTATTTTGTTTTTGGACACCGCCACATCCCCATCAAACACAAACTCAACGACACAAGCACCTTTGTGAACCTTGGCGACTGGTTGCAAACCTTTTCATACGGCGAATTTGACGGAAATGAATTCAGGCTTCGCTTTTACAAAGAAGAAGTCAGCATCTAGGGCATCAAAAACTTACCCGTGTACACCTTACCATCCTCATCTGACAAACGGTAAATGTAAAGGCCTTCATTCAAACTAACAGGCATGCGGTTATCACCCCTGCCGGAACGGCTGTATACCTGTTTTCCGGTCATGGAATATACCCTGAGCTGCCAGTATACATCCCGCGTTCCGTTTAACAAAAGAGCCCCGGGAGTTGCATATACGGAGGGATCATAAACCTCGGGTGTTTCCACATCCACCATGGTAAGACAGTTTTCAATCACAGCGGGTACATTTTCCAGGCTGTAATCCCGCATGGAGCCATCCGGACAGATGACAAAATATTTTGGAGTGAGGTATATATTGTACAGTTCTGTAACAGAATCTTCGGCCGTTGTAGCATAGCCGGGATAACTCGCATTGTTCTCATTCAGCCAGCTATCTACTGCATCGTAATCGTATACCTGCGATGGTTCTATTGCCCATAAGTACACATTGTTCTGATTCTGACCATAATGGTTGTACAGTGAGTCGAGTGTAGGCACAGCATTGGCACAACTTACACATCCGACACCAAAAAATGCAAGCACCACCGTCATGTTATTATCCAGCAAATCCTCTTGCAAATACAAAGTATCACCATACTCATTAACAAGCCCGAAATCAGGCGCATACACTGGGCGTTGAGCTTCAAGACTCACACTCAGCAACAAGGCAAAAAGAAAGGTAACCGCTGTTTTCATAATTTCATGCTTTCTGCTAATATAAGCAAAAACGGGGCCGGAATGTTCATAAGTGCATTCTAAATTATAGCCGCTTATTTAAAATGGTGGCTATTGTGTGATTTTTTGGGGCGTGCCCCTTTTTGTTTTCTGCCTGCGCAATCAACCTTCAAGGTCTGCCCGAATACAATCTTTGCAGCATGTTTGAGCCAGAAATTGTGAAAGATACGGATGACCTTGAAGGTTTTTCCCCATGCCAAAACCTGCAGGCTCGGCCCCATCATTTTTTTTTGATTACTTAAAAAAACATATAAAGATGGATTTAAGCGACCCTGCAGGTTGCGCCCATAAGCCGGATGAAACCAAAAAGGGTCGGGCTATCCGCTTGTACCGGCATCCGCCTGCCGGAAAAACCCGCAGGGACGTACCACATCCCTGCTTGCTTAGAAAACCAACCTTCAAGGTCTGCCCGAATACAATCTTTGCAGCATGCTTAAGCATCCAGTTGTGAAAGACAGGAATGACCTTGAAGGTTTTTTCCATAAAAACAGCACAGAGAGGAATTGGAACGCCCCTGCAGGTTGCTCACCTGAAGGCGGCCTGCAGGGTACCACTTCTATCCCTCACGCAATTAAGCGCTATGGTGATACACATACAACGCAAAGCCAAACATAATCCTTAGCCAAAACGAAAAAAGGGTACTGACTATCAGCACCCTTTTATCATAAAAAAAATATATTGCGTTTACGCTTTTTGTTTCTTCTTATCCTTACTGTGAATGCGCTGGCCATAGAAAGACCGGTAAACGAAAATCAATCCAATCAGGAAAAATACTGCACCAATAATACGAGCAGTTACCTGATTGCCTGAATTAATCATTTCAATGGAAATTTCGGCAGCAAGCAATCCAAACAAGGTGGAAAACTTGATGATCGGATTCAGAGCCACTGACGTGGTATCTTTATAAGGATCTCCTACCGTATCACCAACAACAGTGGCTTCGTGCAACGGAGTGTTTTTCTCCATCATATCCACTTCTACCACTTTCTTGGCATTGTCCCATGCTCCGCCCGCATTGGCCATGTATAGTGCCTGGAAAAGTCCAAATACAGCAATGGATATCAGGTAAGCAACAAAAAAGTTGGGATCAAGGAAGGCAAATGCCAGGGTAAGCGTCAGCAACACGATAAAAATATTCCACATGCCACTCTGTGCATATTTGGTACAAATTTTAACCACGGCGATGGAATCCTTATCGTCTGCGGCTTCTTTGTCCAGGTTGATGTTTTTCTTAATAAACTCAACCGCACGGTATGCACCGGTAGTTACAGCCTGCATAGAAGCGCCTGAGAACCAGTAAATCACTGCACCACCGGTAATAAAACCAAGAATTACAGGTGCTTCAGTAAGGGAAATCTTAAGCATGCCCAGGTTATCAAGCAGCAAAATGATGGAGAAAATCATCGTGGTTGCTCCAATAACGGCTGTGCCAATCAACACTGGTTTAGCAGTAGCTTTAAATGTGTTTCCGGCAGAATCATTGTCTTCGAGGAAGTGTTTGCCTTTTTCAAAATTGGGTTTAAAACCATAGTCTTTTTCAATTTCATCGCTGATGCCGTCAATTTTTTCAATACGTGAGAGTTCAAACACGGATTGTGCATTATCCGTTACCGGGCCATATGAATCAACCGCAATGGTAACCGGACCCATACCAAGAAAACCGAAGGCAACCAGGCCAAAGGCAAAAATGGACGGATACACCATAAACTCTTCCAGTCCCTGGGTTGATACCATAAAAGCACCAAACATCAGGGCAACCATCAGCATGCCTTTCCAGAATGCTGAAAAGTTACCGGCTACCATACCGGATAAAATATTAAGCGACGGGCCACCTTCACTTGAAGCAGTAACAACCTCTTTCACATGACGGGATTTGGAAGACGTAAAGGCCTTTGTAAGTTCAGGTATCAAGGCAGCTGCCAGGGTACCAAGGGAAATAATGGTGGCAAGTTTCCACCACAAACCGGAAGCTTCAAGAGAAGGAATGGTCTCCAGCATGAAATAAGAAACAACAAAAGTAGCAATGATGGAAACAAGTGAAGTAATCCACACCAGGGATGTCAGCGGGTTTTCAAAGTTGAATTTATCGGCGTTCTTATATTTCGCTGAGGATATGGCATTGTTGATCCAGTAAGATACTACGGAAGTAATCAGCATCATAAGGCGCATAACAAATATCCATACGATAAATGACGCCTGAAACTCCACGCCCATCACACCAAGAATAATGAAAGAAATCAGGGCAACACCTGTTACACCGTAGGTTTCAAAACCATCAGCGGTGGGACCAACAGAGTCACCTGCATTGTCACCTGTACAATCAGCGATAACGCCAGGGTTACGCGGGTCATCTTCCCCAATGTTGAAAACCAGTTTCATCAGATCAGCACCAATGTCGGCAATTTTGGTAAAAATACCACCGGCAATACGCAAAGCAGATGCTCCCAGGGATTCACCAATGGCAAATCCGATAAAACATGCACCGGCAAGTTCACCAGGCACAAAAAGCAGAATGGCAAGCATCATTAGCAACTCAACGGTGATAAGAAGTACACCAACTGACATACCGGCCTGCAAAGGTATTTTCACAACTTCCCAGGGTTTTGCTTTCAGTGATGCAAAGGATGTCCTGCTGTTTGCCAGGGTATTGATACGAATACCAAACCATGCAACGGAATATGAACCAAGAATACCAAGGATGGTCCAAATAAGCACGTTTACAACAAATCCTCCGCGGGAAATCAAGGGATCAACAGTGTCTCCGTTTTCATTAACGGTTTGCAATGTAGCCTCAGGCTCACTCAAGAATCCAAAGTAAAACACAATAACAGCACCGATGATGCCAAGGAGAATCAACAGAAATTTACCTTGCTGCAGCAAATAGGTTCTGCTGGTTTTATAAATAGTCTTGGCAATGTCCAGCATGGATTTATGCGCTTTATACTTGCGAATACGGCTAAACTGCCATAGGCCAAAGGCAAAGCCAAAAGCCACAATCAGCAATCCCCACATCAGGACAGTATGTCCATCACCTAAAATACTAATGCTTTTCCCAAGATCCGGAACTTCCAGATCAGCCTCACTGGCAATGCTCATCAACGGCAGTGCTAACAAGCTGAATAAGCTTAATGCAATTTTTTTCATTCTACGTCAATTTTAAGTTTTTTACAGAACTATTACTGAACCGGCAAAAATATCTGTTAGAAAACATAAAAACAAGGGAAAAAGCAAAAATTTACCCTTTATTTGATTGAACTTCAATTTAATAGTTTACTTTTGTAAACTGCGCAGAAGTTTTTTATCCCAAATTGGCATTTAAACCTGCAACATCAGGAATTGTTCACGCCGGCATGTGAGTTTTATTGACATAAATTCACCAAATTAAAAAAGGGACACCGCAGCATCCCTATTCATTTTTATCATGTTTTTATCGTCTTTTATTGCCTGTACTGATCCAGCCTGACATGTGCCAGCTTTTCTCTGGCAAGCTTTTCAGTCAGTACAAATTTCTTTTTTCCCTGGGACGGTAATTCAAACATGGGATCGGTCATGATGGTTTCACAAATCCCCCGTAAGCCTCGTGCCCCAAGTTTGTGAGCTGCAGCAACATCCACAATGTAATCCAAAGCGGCTTCTTCCACATCGAATTTTATACTGTCTATATCAAACAGCCATGTGTATTGCTTTATCAGGGAATTTTTGGGCTCGGTAAGTATGCGTTTCAATGCCTCACGTGTGAGTTCGTTCAGGTATGAAACCACCGGCAAACGGCCGATAATTTCAGGAATCAGTCCGTAAGCCCGCAAATCTTCACTGGTAACGTATTTGATGAGGTTATCCTTATCAATTTCTTCCCGCTTTTGCTGTGCACCATAGCCGACAACTTTTGTGTTCAGGCGGTTGGCAATATTTCGCTCTATGCCCTCAAATGCCCCACCAACAATAAACAGAATGTTTTTAGTATCCACAGGAATCATTCGCTGCTCAGGATGTTTACGTCCACCCTGAGGCGGTACATTCACAACGGAACCTTCCAGCAGTTTCAGCACTGCCTGCTGCACACCTTCACCTGATACATCGCGTGTGATGGACGGATTATCGCCTTTGCGGGCAATTTTATCAATCTCATCAATAAACACAATGCCTTTTTCGGCTGCGTCGGTATCGTAATCTGCAGCCTGCAGAAGGCGGGTGAGAATGCTTTCCACATCTTCGCCCACGTAACCGGCTTCGGTAAGCACGGTGGCATCGACAATGGTAAAGGGCACATTCATCATGCGGGCGATGGTACGAGCCATCAGGGTTTTACCTGTTCCGGTACGTCCAATCAGTATGATGTTGGATTTTTCAATTTCCACATCATCACGGGTCTGACCTTTTACCGTAAGGCGCTTATAATGGTTATAGACTGCCACAGCCAGGGTTTTCTTGGCTTCGTCCTGATCAATCACATACTGATCAATAAAGCGCTTGATATCGGCGGGTTTATTGTGCTTTAAGATATCGGGATCAAAATCCTGAGCCTCATTTCCAATTTCTTCCTTAACAATTTCAACGGCTTTACCGGCACATTCGTCACAAATATGACCATCCACGCCGGCAATAAGCATATTCACCTCGTCGCGGCCACGACCGCAAAATGAGCATTTATCCTCCATAAAAGTTATTACTTGTCTTTGTTGCTCTTGCGTGTCAACACTTCGTCAATCATGCCGTAGCTTTTGGCTTCTTCGGCAGTCATCCAGTAATCACGGTCTGAGTCTTTCTGTACTTTTTTCAGGGTTTTGCCTGAATGCTTGGAAATAATTTCATACAACTCAGTCCGCAATTTGAGAATCTCACGGGCGGTAATTTCAATATCGGCAGCCTGTCCCTGTGCGCCACCCATGGGCTGATGAATCATCACCCGTGAATGAGTAAGGGCAGTGCGTTTGCCATAGGTTCCGGCACAAAGCAAAACAGCACCCATGGATGCAGCCATACCGGTACAGATGGTGGCTACATCGGAGCTGATGTACTGCATGGTATCGTATATACCGAGACCGGCATGCACAGAACCTCCGGGCGTATTGAAATATATCTGAATATCTTTTTCCGGATCATTGGATTCCAAATACAGCATTTGAGCCTGAATCACGTTGGCTACGTAATCATCAATGGGCAAACCCAGAAAGATAATGCGATCCATCATCAATCGTGAAAACACATCCATGGTGGCGATGTTCATCCGGCGTTCCTCAATAATGGTTGGAGAAATGTAGCTGGATGTTACTTTAGCGTAATCGTCCATGGCCTGGGAATTCATTCCCAGATGACCGGTTGCGTATTTATAAAAATCATTTTTATTGTTCATAGAACTTATTTTTTATCCTCAAAGAGGCCTTTAAATTCATCAACAGACACTTCTTTTTCGTCGATTTTAACATTGTCCCTGATGACATCCAGAACCTTACGTTCCATTTCACGGTCGGCAATTTTACGCGCCTCGTCCTCTTTTTTCAAAATCTCCTGGGCATATTTCTCCAGGTGCTCATCCGGCACGTAACTCATACCATACTGACGGAACTGTGCTGAAGCGTATTCTTTGGCAGCTTTCAGCAGGTCTTCTTTTGTCAGGTCAAGCTCGTTGTCTTTGGCAATTTTGTTTGATATCAACTGCCATTTCATATCTTCAACAAAACGCGGCCAGTCTTGTTCGATTTGTTCGTCGCTGAGTTCATTGTTGGTTTGTTTTAACCAGCGTTTAAGGAATTCTTCGGGCAAGACGGGATCCACTTTTTTCACCAGTTTATCTTTGGCATCAAGCAGGAGTTTATACTCCATATCGGGTATAAAATTTTGTTCTGCCTGTTCGCGAATTTTATCTCGGAATGCTTCTACGGAGTCCACTTCGCCTTCGCCAAATACTTTATCGAACAATTCCTGATCGACTTCAGCTTCTTTAAAGGTCTGAACACCCTCAACCACAAGGCGGAACATGGTATTTTCCAGGGATTTCACATCCTCTTTTTCGATTTCCAGCATTCCGGCAACTTCGGTTTCATTGGGGAAGGCTTTCCATACGTCGAAGCTGACGATATCGCCAATTTTCAGGCCCACGAGTTGGGACTTGATGTCTTCATCCTTGCAAAGCGAAACGGATACTTTGGCATCTTCTTTTACAATGCCGTTTTCCAGTGGTTCCTCTTTATCGTTGAGCTGAATCATTTTCCCCATGAGGTAACTTTCTTCATCGGATTCATCAGCATCCACAAGTTCGCCAAAATTCTTAGCGTAATTTTCAATGTACTCGTCAATCAACTGCTCATCGGCTTTGATTTTGTAGAAAGGCAGTTTCATGCGTTTGTTGAGCTCCACGTCAACATCCGGATGCAGCCCCACGTCAAACTTGATGCTAAAATCGTCTTCCTTATCAAAATCGATGGTTTCCTGATCTTCTTTTGCGATGGGCTCGCCCAGCATTTTAAGATCATCGTTTTCCTGTATGTAATTATTCAGCCCTTCTGAAATCACTTT
>CAYQMB010000056.1:0-14034 GCA_964418565.1 uncultured Bacteroidales bacterium
GAAAGGTGATGTGGCTCGTTGAGTGGATGGGTATGAGTATGGATAGCCTTAGCAATAAGCCCACCAGCATGGCCCTCATACGTGATATCAATATGGATGATATATTGTTTAATTATGGCGTGCGCATTAATCCCGATCTCATACAGGACTACAACTGTTTCAGAATTCCCATTACCGTAAATCAGCGTAGTGGTAAGCCTCGGTTTGAGCCCCGGCCGTGGTACTTTTTCCCGGCTGTTATCCCACCCAAGAATGATCACATCATAACTAAAAATGTATCTCTGATACGATCTCAGTTTGTCAGTAGCATTGATACCGTAGGAGAAAACCCTGATATCAATAAAAAATACCTCTTGCATACATCGGAAAACAGCAGGACATTGGGAGTACCGGTGCGTGTAAGTCTGGAAACGGTTAATCAGCCACCAAGCCTCCGTTTGTTTGATGACGGCCCTCAACCTATTGCTGTCTTGCTGGAAGGAACGTTTCGTTCCAATTTTGATATGCGAATTCCCGGGGAATTTGTTAATAATAAATCCATTGATTTTAAAGCGTACAGCCAGCCGACCAAACAAATTGTGGTTTCGGATGGTGACCTTATACGGAATGATGTAAAAAAAATGGGCGAACGTACAGCACCTGAGCCACTTGGCAAAGACAAGTACTACGAGCAGCAGTATGCTCCGGGAAACAAGGAGTTTATCCTGAATGCTGTCAATTACCTTTGCGGTGATAATGAGCTTATCAATTTACGTATGAAACAGATCAGGCTGCGCATGCTGGATCAGGCCAAAGTGTATGAAAAAGGCGTTTTTTGGGTTGTCTTTAATACTGCAGTGCCAATCATTATCGTTCTTTTATTTGGCTTCGTGCTTATCTTTATAAGGCGTCGCATTTACACAACATCTTAATCGTAGTTTATGAAAAAATATAACATATTTCTTTTATCAGGTTTGCTTCTTTTGCTCATCATTGCGGGTGTTTTATTCTTTACTCAGTATGAGTTGAATCGTGTGTCCGAAGATGGCAAATCAAAACTAAAAATAGAGCGCAAGCAATCAACGCTTGAAGTTTTACGCGATTTTGCTGTTGAAGATACGGCATCTGTGGATGAAATCTTTCTGGCTGACAAAGCCAATAATACCATCCTGCTGGAGCGTCAGGCTAAAGATAAATGGATGGTGAATGGGAAATATACAGCAAGAAAGGATTTTATGAATATCTTGCTTGAAACAATTCACCGTATCGAAATTGCCAATCCGGTGCCAAAAGCAAAGCAGGATTTTGTCTTGCGTAATTTGTCAGGTAGTGGTATTAAGTGTGAAATTTATCAGGATGGAAATTTAAGCAAAACCTACTATGTGGGTGGTGTTACCCAGGATAATCTGGGAACATTCATGCTAATGGAAAATTCATCGGCCGTCTTTGAAGTTTATCTCCCCGGTTTTAACGGGTTCCTGACTACCCGCTATAATACTTCCATAAAAGAATGGCGGAATAAACTGGTTTTTTCATACAGGCTTGAAAATATTCATGAGGTAAGGATTGAATATCCCTCTGAACCAGAGGAAAGTTTTATCGCTGTTCGGGAGGGAAGCAATCAGTATTATCTGAAAAATGCCGAATCAGGTGAATCCACTGCCCGCTTTGATACAGTGGGAGTGAAAATGCTGATGGCGCGTTTTAAAAAAGTGGGACTGGAGTATTATCTTCCTGAAAATAAGCAAAAACACTATCTGGACTCCCTCTCGCAGCTTGAACCCATCCGGATTTTTGCCGTAACTGACCAAGATGGGAATACCAAAAAAGTGGAATGTTATCACCGGCCCAATATTAATAAAAACCTTGATGAATCCGGAGAGCCCTTTAAGAATGATATTGACAGGCTTTACGGCGTGTCAGGCAGAGAAGTCTTTGTTATGCAGTATTATACGGTGGATCCGCTAAGTGTAAAACTGTCGGATTTAACGCTTGCTGAAGCTGATGATTAGGTTTTCAGCAGGGATTGTTAATAAATTCTTGATACTAATCCATCAGAGTTTTGATAAATCGTAGATAAAAGCGTATTTTTATCATCGCTCATTAAAAATTGTTAGAGAAATGAATTTTGTAATTTCCAGCACAGCACTTTTAAACCGACTAAACCTTGTAAGTAAGGTTGTCAACAGCAAAAATACATTGCCAATCCTGGACAACTTCCTGCTTAGCGTAAAAGAAGGAAGCCTGAAAATCACAGCTTCAGACCTGGAAACCACCCTGACAACAAGCATTGAACCTGATGCGTTGGATGGAGAAGGTGTGGTTGCCGTTGATGCAAAAAAAATACTTGAAATACTGAAGGAGTTTCCCGAGCAACCCTTAACCTTTCAGGTTGATGAAGAGAGCCTTCAGGTGGATATTAAATCTGAAAACGGAAAGTTTAGCCTTGTCGGCCAAAACGGTGATGAGTTCCCTCAAACACCCGCATTGAAATCCGAGCAGGTCAACCGCATTGATATCGAGCCTGAAATACTGTTTACCGGCATTACATCAAGTATTTTTGCAACAGCAGATGATGAATTAAGGCCGGTGATGAACGGCATACTTGTCGAAATATCACCTGATAACATTACATTTGTGGCATCTGATGCACATAAACTGGTGCGCTATCGCAGAAAAGATGCTTCCGCTGAGAGTGAAGCTTCCTTTATTTTGCCGAAAAAGCCTGCCGGTATCCTTAAAAATATTGTTACCAAAGCCGAAGGACAGTTAACCCTTGAATTCGACGATAAGAATGCTATATTTTCATTCCCCGGGTTTACACTGGTTTGCCGCCTGATTGAAGGGAACTACCCAAGTTATAATACGGTAATCCCAACGGAAAACCCCAATAAAATGGTGGTGGACAGGGTGGACTTTTACAACACACTCAAACGTGTTTCCATTTTCTCAAACCAGGCCAGCAACCTTGTTAAGCTTGGTATCGCCGGCAATCAGCTTAGTATTTCCGCTCAGGATATTGATTATTCAATATCTGCAAAAGAGGACATTAAATGCCAGTACGATGGCGATGAAATGACCATCGGTTTTAAATCGCTCTTCCTGCTGGAAATTCTTTCAAACCTGAGTACAGAAGAAGTGAGCCTTGAAATGTCCGACCCAACCCGCGCCGGCATTGTTATTCCAAAGGATAACGAAAATGAGGACGAAGACATTCTGATGCTACTCATGCCCATGATGATTAATAATTAATGAAATTTAACCAATAATTCGGAGCTGTCTTTTTAGGCAGCTCCTTTCTTTTCCTATGAATCTTGACTTAAAAAAACCAATTGTCTTTTTTGATATCGAATCAACCGGTATCAATATCACAAGTGACCGTATTGTCGAAATTGCATTCCTGAAAATCTTTCCCGACGGAAGCAGAGAATCAAAACTTCAACGCATTAATCCCGAGCGGCCTATCCCAAAAGAGACGACCAACATTCACGGACTCTCAGATGATGATGTCAAAGGTTCACCCACTTTTAGACAGGTTGCTAAAGATATTGCTAAATTTATTGAGGGGGCAGATCTGGCTGGATTTAACTCAAATAAGTTTGATATACCCATGCTTGCTGAGGAATTCCTCCGCGCCGAAGTTGATATCGATCTGAAAAAGCATAAAGCTGTTGATGTGCAGGTGATTTTCCATAAAATGGAGCAAAGAACCCTGAGTGCTGCGTATAAATTTTATTGCAAAAAAGACCTGATTAATGCTCACAGTGCAGCGGCTGATACCGAAGCTACATTTGAAATCCTGGATGCTCAGATTAATCATTACAATTCGCTTAAACCCGATGTTGAATCCCTCTCTGAATTTTCCGCTCACAAACGGAATGTCGATTTTGCCGGGCGCATCGTGTACAACAAAAACCACGAAGAAGTTTTCAATTTCGGTAAATACAGAAACATGAAGGTGGAAGATGTGCTTAAAAAAGATCCTGGTTACTATGGCTGGATGATGAAGGGCGATTTTCCGCTTTATACCAAAAAAGTTCTTACCAACATCAAACTCCGATCAATGCAAAACCAATGAAAATCATTTGCATAGGCAAAAATTACCAGGATCACGCTAAAGAAATGAACAGTCAGCCGGAAACCACTCCGGTATGGTTCCTTAAGGCTGATTCCTGTCTGCAAAAAGATACACGACCCTTTTTTATCCCCGATTTTTCCAGTGAACTGCATCACGAAGTTGAAATTGTGCTACGCATAGGGAAAGTCGGACGTAGCATTCAAAAGAAATTTGCCCACCGGTATTACAATGCAATTACCGTGGGCATCGATTTTACCGCTCGTGATTTGCAACGTAAATGCAAAGAAAAAGGTCTGCCGTGGGAGATTTCCAAATCGTTTGATCAATCTGCACGCATTGGTACATGGGTGGCAGCTGATCAGCTTAAAAACAAACAGGCCCTTAATTTCTGGTTGAAAATTAATGGTCACATGGTACAATCCGGTCAATCTGACGACATGATATTCTCACCGGATGATATCATTGCTTATGTGTCACAATTTATGACATTAAAAACGGGTGACCTCATCTTTACCGGTACGCCGAAGGGTGTTGGGCCGGTCAAATCCGGTGATTTTGTTACTGCCGGAATACAAAATGACCAACTTCTGAAGTTTCCTGTTAAATAACATGAAATCAAGGCAGTAATAAATAAAAAATCATGTGGAAAAAAGCATGATTTTTTTATTTTTGTTTTGGACAAAAGTGTAATGATAAATATTTGATATTCAATGGATTTGATTAAAAGGGTGAAAGAAAGCGCCCAAAAAGAAAAACAACGCATAGTTCTCCCCGAGAGCCTGGAAGAGAGAACGTTAAGAGCCGCAGATCAAATTATTTCCGAAAACATCGCTGACATTCTTCTTATCGGGTCACCGGCAGAAATAAAAGCGAAAGCATCCAACCTGAAACTGGATCATATTGGCGAGGCCACGATAATCGACCCCGCCGGTTTTGATAAAATGCCTGCTTATGTGGATGAGCTTGTGGAGTTGAGAAAACACAAGGGATTGACAAAAGAAAAGGCAAGCGAACTGCTTAAAGATCCCCTTTACCTGGCTGTTATGCTTATTAAAATGGGAGATGCCGATGGTGAAGTGGCTGGTGCTATGAATGCAACAGGCGATGTGCTCAGGCCTGCCTTCCAAATTGTGAAAACAAAGCCTGGCATTAGTGTGGTTTCCGGAGCATTTTTTATGATTCTTCCCGAAAATCAATTCGGTGATGATGGTTTGATGGTGTTTGCCGATTGCGCTGTTCACCCCAATCCCACAGCTCAGGAACTTGCTGAGATTGCAGCTTGTACCGCCGAAACAGCTCAAAGCATTGGCAAAATGGATCCACGGGTGGCTATGCTGAGTTTCTCAACCAAAGGTTCTGCTAAGCACGAAATGGTTGATAAAGTGGTGGAAGCAACGAAAATTGCTAAAGCCAATAATTCCAATCTGAAAATTGATGGAGAGCTTCAGTCAGATGCCGCTATTATACCGGCAATAGGCGCAAAGAAGGCTCCGGAAAGTGAAATTGCCGGTAATGCCAACGTGTTGGTGTTCCCAACGCTCGAGACCGGTAATATTGCTTATAAACTTGTACAGCGAATGGCTAAAGCCGAAGCTGTAGGTCCTGTACTCCAGGGAATGGCAGCTCCTATTAATGACCTGTCAAGAGGCTGCTCTGTAAGTGATATTGTGAACCTGACAGCCATTACAGCCAATCAGGCTGCCAGTGGAAATAATTAATAATAAAATTTAAGCCTTACATTATGAAAATTCTTGTTTTGAATTGTGGAAGTTCCAGTATAAAATATCAGTTGCTGGATATGGCAGGTGAGCCTCAACTGCTTGCCAAAGGTCTGGTTGAACGTATCGGTCTGGAGGAGGGGGTGTTGACACATAAACGTCCCGGGAAAGAGAAATATGTCCTTACAATTCCAATTGCTGATCATACCATAGGCATTAATCTGCTGCTGGATGCGATGACGCATCAGGAATATGGTGTTATCGAAAAGCTGGATGAAATTCAGGCTGTCGGACATCGTGTTGCACATGGTGGTGAATATTTTAGCGAAAGCAGCTATATAGACGCCCAGGCAAAAGTTTATATCAATGAATGCTGTTCGTTGGCACCACTGCATAACCCGGCTAATTTAAAGGGAATTGAAGCCATGGGAAAACTCCTTCCGGAAGTACCCCAGGTGGCTGTTTTTGATACATCATTTCATCAGACAATGCCTGAACATGCATATCACTATGCAATACCATACGAATACTACGAAAAACATAAGCTTCGTCGTTACGGATTTCATGGTACAAGCCATAAATTTGTGGCACAAAAAGCCTGTGACAGACTTGGCTGGAACATTGAAACAAATAAAATCGTAACATGTCATCTTGGAAACGGTGCTTCTGTCTGTGCTATTCAAAACGGTAAATCTGTGGATACATCCATGGGATTTACCCCGGTGGAAGGCCTGATGATGGGTACTCGTGTGGGTGATTTCGACCTCGGGGGATTGCTTCATCTGATGGAAAAAGAAAACCTTAGTATAGCTGATGCTAACAAATTAATCAACAAACAAAGTGGGCTGCAGGGTTTTTCCGGTGTTTCCAGTGATATGAGAGACCTCGACAATGCTGCCGAAGCCGGTAATCACAGGGCAGAACTCGCCAAAGAAATGTTCGCTTACCGGGTGCGCAAATACATTGGTGCTTATGCCGCGGCAATGAATGGACTCGATCTTATTGTCTTTACTGGTGGCATTGGTGAAAATGACAGTGATGTACGCAAACGGATAGCCTCCAAACTTGGTTATATCGGCGCTGAGTTTGATGAAAAAGCAAACGATTGCAGAGGCGATGATTGCTTTAGCATTAGTACCGAAATTTCAAATGTTAAAATGTTGGTTGTTACAACCAATGAAGAACTCGTGATAGCAAGAGATACAAAACGCATTGTTTCTGAATTGCAATAAGTGATTTTAGTATGAAAACGGGATGGGGGTGACTTGTCCCGTTTTTTTATTTTGTCTGATTTAATTAGTATTCGTATTTTCGTGAACGAAATTAAAAAACAAATCTTATGGCTCTCAAAAAACTTGATGAATTAATTGATATCGCCCAAAAGAAAGAAACGCGCCGGATGGTTGTGGCTGCCGCTGCTGATGCTCATGTGCTCTCCGCAGTGAAAGAGGCCATGGACAAAGGCATTGTTAATCCAATACTGGTTGGCGATGCTGAAAAGATTAAACGTGTGGTTGATGAGATTAATATGGATGCCACCAAAATTGAAATCATCAATGAACCCGATGATAAAAAGGCCTGTAAGCGGGCAGTAACGCTTATTAAAGAAGGAAAGGCCGAAGTTCTGATGAAAGGTTTGGTTGCCACAGCCGTTATTCTCAAAGCTGTTCTTGATAAAGAAAACGGCCTCCGCAAAGGGTCAACCCTGAGCCATTTTGCTTTGTTTGAATCCCCGCATTATCACAAATTGCTTGGTGTTACAGATGCAGCCATGAACGTTGCTCCTGAATTTAAAGATAAAGTAGCAATTGTTAACAACGCTGTGCAAGCCATGCAGGGAATTGGTGTGGAGATACCAAAAGTGGCGGTTCTTGGTCCGGTTGAGGTGGTAAACCCAAAAATCGAATCAACCGTTCACGCTTCTATGCTGACGATGATGAACAGACGCAAACAAATAAAAGGCTGTATCATAGATGGTCCTTTTGCTGTGGACAATACCATCAGCAAAGAAGCCTGTGAGCAAAAAGGCATCGTGAGCGAGGTCGGTGGTGATTCTGATATTTTGGTTGCCCCTGAGCTGAACGCAGCCAATGTTTTGTACAAAACGCTTGCGTTCCTTGGCGGAGCAACTTCGGCAGCAGTTATAATGGGGGCTAAAGTCCCGATTGTACTGACATCACGCGCGGATACCGAACGGGCAAAACTCCTGTCAATATCCTTTGCTGCGGCCATGGATTAATCTTAGTTTGAAAAAATATAACAACTATGGATACATACAAATTACTGATTATCAATCCGGGATCAACGTCAACCAAGATCGCGGTGTTTGAAAATGAGAAAAATGTTTTTCAGAAAAATCTGAAACACTCAAACGAAGAGCTTGCCGGTTTTGATAGCATCACGGATCAGGATGAATTCAGAAAAGAAAAAATCCTGGATGAAGTTAAAAATGCCGGTTTTGATGTGAATGATTTTAATGCAGTTGTTGGCAGAGGGGGTCTTGTGAAATTTATTCCTTCCGGGATTTATGAAGTTAACGATGCGATGCGCAAAGATCTGGAGCATTCGCCCCTGGGTGAACATGCCTCAAACCTTGGTGGTTTGATTGCCGGGGATATCGCGAAAAGCATAGGAAACGTCAACGCTTATATTGCAGACCCGGTAGTGGTTGACGAAATGCAGGATCTGGCGCGGATTACCGGACATCCGAAATGTGAACGCGTGTCAATTTTTCACGCCTTGAACCAGAAAGCCATTGCCCGGGCTTACGCCAATGATATCGGTAAAAGGTACGATGAAATCAATGTCATCGTTGCGCATCTTGGTGGCGGTATATCAGTTGGGGCGCACCGCAAAGGTGAAGTGATTGATGTCAATAATGCCCTAAACGGAGACGGACCGTTTTCTCCTGAACGTTCAGGCGGCCTGCCGGTTGGACAGCTTGCCAAATTATGCTTTTCAGGTGAATATACACATGCTGATATAAAGAAAATGATTAAAGGGGAAGGTGGCTTTGTCGCTTATCTCGGAACCAATGATGCATACGAAGTGGAAGTGCGTGCCGGTAAAGGCGATAAAAAAGCACAGCTTATTTCCGATGCCATGGCCTATCAGGTAGCCAAAGATATTGGTTCAATGGCAACAGTTCTGCATGGTAAAGTGGATGGCATCCTGATTACAGGAGGAATCGCTTACAATAAACAGTTTGTTCAGTTTATCGAAGATATGTCTGGTTTTATTGCTCCCGTAAAAGCGTACCCCGGAGAAGATGAAATGGCAGCCCTTGCAGGCAACGGACTGATGGTTCTCCGCAAAGAAATTGAACCCAAAACCTATAAATAGTAACATTATGGCAAAAATACATCAGACCGACAAGGCTCCTAAAGCCATTGGTCCTTATTCTCAGGCCGTTGAAGCAAACGGTATGCTGTTCATTTCAGGCCAGGTGCCTGTTGATCCCGGCACAGGTAAAATTCCTGAGGGCATCGAGGCCCAGACCGAACAGGTAATGAAAAACATTGGCGCTATTCTCAAAGAAGCCGGGTATACTTATGCTGATGTGATAAAATCAACCTGCCTGCTCAGCGACATGGTCAATTTCAAAGCCATGAACGAAGTATATGGTAAATATTATGCTGAAAACCCGCCGGCACGCGCTGCATTTGCAGTGAAAGAATTGCCGCTGGGGGCCTTGGTGGAAATTGAAACCATCGCTGTTAAATAAGCACAGTACGCGAATTGAATAACAATCCGGTATCTTAACAGGTGCCGGATTTTTTTATTCCTTTTCCTGCATTAGCATGGAAAAAGGAATTTCAATATTGAAATATACTGACTTTTCACTTCCTGTGCTGTCTGTAACCTCCATTTGATCAAAATGCATGCCTTTTTTTGTGATCAGATTCTGAGATTGCAGCTCCATATCCAGAAATTCAAGTACCCGGTATTCTTCACTCACGTTGGTGATTAGCCATGCTGTTTCTGGCGTTTTCCCGTCCCCGTTTTCTGTGATTGATTCGATAAGCTTGCGGTAATACAAACTGTGAATGGTTGCCATATCTTCATTGCCAGACCTTTTCCAGGCGACAAACGCATAATAATGGAACATGGGGACATGAAACTGTTTGTAATACACTGATTTGATAACCTCTGTGGCAACGCTGTACTGTTCTGCATCCAGTAAGTTTTTGATTTTTTCCAGATGCTCATTGTCACTGTATGGTGTGTAATCAGAAGTTTGTGTATGAACCATACGCAATGCCTGATAATCACCATTTGCAGGGTCTTCCATGATGGTGTCAAGCAAGTTTCGGTACACATCATCTGCAGAATCCTGGCTAACAGTCAGCATCGGATGCATGGATTCAATTTCGGGGCTGTCTGTTATTTTTCCTTTGAATAATGAGCATGCTGAAGCGAGCAGAATTAGGCTGAGTACTCCGGATAGTTTGATATGTTGAATGAATTTATTCTTCATGATACAAATAAAACAGATGGTTAACATTTTTGTTGTCATAAAAAAAAGAGCTGTCCGTTTTCGGCAGCTCTTTTTTACTATAGCTATAGTGTGTTTATTCTTCTGAGTAAACTTCAAATTCAAACTCTGCTTCGATGTCTTTGTAAAGTTTAACGGTAGCTTTGTATGTACCGACTTCTTTTACAGGATCGTTGAGTTTAATGTTTTTCCGCTCAACAGAAACACCTTCTTTTTCAAGGGCTTCTGCGAGGATGATTTCATTAACAGAACCGAAAATTTTACCGGAACTGCTGGTTTTTGCCGGAATACGGAGTTTGATGCCGTTGATTTTAGCGGCTTTGGCTTCTGCCTCTTCGCGGATTTTTTCAATTTTATGCGCACGCTGACGAAGGTTCTCGTCGTGCATCTTGCGTGCGGATTTTGTAGCGATTACGGCCATGCCTCGTGGAATGAGGTAGTGGCGGGCGTATCCGTCTTTTACGTTGACGATATCGTCTTTATCTCCTAAATTGGTGATGTCTTTTTTCAAAATAATGTCCATGGTTCCTCCTCCTTTTTATTTCATCAAATCGGTTACATAAGGAAGCAGTGCAATATGACGTGCTCTCTTAATTGCTTTAGCAACTTTTCGCTGATATTTCAGAGAAGTTCCGGTAATGCGCCGGGGCAAAATTTTACCCTGTTCGTTCAGAAAACGTTTCAGGAACTGAGGGTCTTTGTAATCAACGTATTTGATGCGGTTCTTTTTAAACCGGCAATACTTTTTCTTTTTTACATCAACAGATGGTGGGGTGAGATATCTGATTTCTGATTGTTGTGCCATAATTTAAGCCTCCTTGTTTTCTTCGGTTTTTGCTTCCGCTTTTAATCTGCGCTTTTTCTCACTGTATTGAACGGCATATTTGTCCATCTTCATGGTGAGAAAACGGATAATGCGTTCGTCACGTAAACACTCTATTTCCAGCTTCTTAATGTTTTCACCCTCCATCCTGAATTCTAACATGTGATAAAATCCGGTGGATTTGTGCTGGATGTTGTAAGCGAGCTTTCTGAGTCCCCATGATTCCTCATGGACAATCTCGCCACTCATTTTTTCAATGAGGCCTTTGAATTTGTCAACCGTTTCCTTCATCTGTTGTTCAGACAAAACGGGAGTTGCAATGAAAACGGTTTCATACTGATTAACCATAAATCTTTAATTTTTAGTTAGTAAATCGAGGCGCAAAAATAATCATTTTTCCTAAAATTCACAATATTTTCAACTTTTTAAAAAAATCCTTGCTGAGTTTTTAAAAATACCTATATTTGCATCCGCAATAGCCCAGATGGCGGAATTGGTAGACGCGCTGGTTTCAGGGACCAGTGACCGCAAGGTTGTGCAGGTTCGACTCCTGTTCTGGGCACACAAACGATCACAACATATTGAATTTAAAGTACCCTCAACGCCCAGATGGCGGAATTGGTAGACGCGCATGGTTGAGGGCCATGTCCACATTAGTGGGTGCAGGTTCGATTCCTGTTCTGGGCACACAAACGCCGGCTTTTCCTTTGAACTGCCGGCTTTTTTTATGCCGGTTTAGAAAAAAATACCGGAACTGAAGATATTCAGCTCTGGTATCTTTCGTTAAATAAAAGGTGCTATTTGACTATGGTGACAATACCAGTATATACTTTGCCGGTATTATCCTTAAGTGCTATGGTATAGATGTATGAACCTGTTGGTAAGGGTTCGTTTTCGTATGTTCCGTCCCATGGCTCATCAAACGGTGATCCGTGGTACACTTTTTGACCCCAGCGGTTGTAAATATCAACCTTAGCAGATGGGAACAAATCAAGGTTCTCTATAATCCAGGTATCATTCACCCCATCATCATTTGGCGTAATGGCATTGGGTATCCTGATGCAATCTGTAGGATTGTCATTGAGAACGATGTTGTGGGTTATCACTGAGCACCCGTTGCTGTCGATGACTTCTGCAGAATAGTTGCCTTGCTGCAATTCACTGAATACACAATTATCCGATTCGTTGCCATCCAAGAAGCAGGTATATGGCACTGTTCCTCCTGTTACGGAAAGCATAATCTCGCCGTCATTGTTTCCTCTGCAACTGGGGTTTGTGAACGTCGTATTAACCTCAAGAGGTGCGGGTTCTGTCAAAGTGACCGTGCTGTCACGTGAACATCCGGCTGCATCGGTAACGACAAGTTGATAAGTCCCGGCTGCTAAATGTAAAGCAAGGCTATCATTTACAGATAAGTCATCACCGCTGATTTGATATGAATATGGTGATGTCCCGGCTAAACCTTCAAAATGAATGCTTCCGTTATCTTCCCCATAACATGCAGAATTACTTGTGATTACATCAATGTAAAGGGTAGGGGATTCAGGCAGTGTGAATGTGAAGGATGCCTGACATCCATGGTCATCAGTAATGCTTACCGTATAACTGCCGGCAGTCAGGCTGTCTGTTCGTGTGCCTGTGTCTCCGTTACTCCACATATAAACCAGATTACCGGATCCTCCTGATGCTTCAGCTTCTATATAGCCGTTAATGACCCCACCGCAGCCCGGTGACTGTAGGGTGGTGTCTGTAAGGCTTATCTGAGGCGGGTTGTCAAGGCTGAAGTCTGCTTCATTTGTACACCCATTGCCATCCGTCACGGAAATGCTGTAACTGCCGGAAGCAAGGTTGTTTAGCAGCGGACCAATGTCGCCGGTATCCCAGATGTAATCTGTCGAAGCAACAGCCGGACTCTCAACTTCAAGCATGCCGTCACTGCCGTTATGACATAATGGATTCTGACTGTTGACAAGTGTGATTTCCGGTGCATCCAGAACGGTAATGCTCACGCTGTTTACACTTGTGCATGTGCCGTTACTGAGACTGTATTCAATCGTATGAGTTCCTGCTCCGGCAATTTGCGGATCGAACGTGCCAGAATCTGCATCAGTAATGCCTGAGCCTGACCAAGTGCCTCCGGTATTTACTGCTTCCAGCGTAACTGTGCTACCTGTGATGCAATATGGTCCGGTACTGATGATGGAGGCATCAGGTAAATCTACTACTTCAATTTCGGTTTGTGCTGAATTAGAGCAGACTCCATTATCATAGGTATACGTTAGTGTGTGGGTGCCTGTTCCTGCAATGCCAGGATTAAATGCTCCTGCACTAATATCGGTAATGCCATTGCCCGACCATGTTCCTCCTGCTGGTGTAGCACTCACTTGTATTGATGTATCATTAATACAAACCGGGGGTGTGGAGGTGATATCGATAGATGGAATGGGTTCCACATGAATGGTAATGTTATCGGAAGCAGTGCATGCGCCGTTGGTCACGTCATACGTGATGATGTGATCGCCGGGACCTGCCGTTGTGGGATCGAACTGATCGCCTGAGACGCCGGTTCCGCTCCATGTGCCACCAGCAGTTGCAGCGTTGAGTGTAATGGCTGCCTCATCCTCGCAAAGATCGCTTACCGGATCAATGGTTGGATCGGGTGCTGCATCCACATCTAAGACTTCTGTATCGGAATCCGCACACGCGCCGTTTGTGATGTCGTAGGTGATGGTGTGGCTGCCTGAACCTGCTGAGGCGGGATCAAAACTATCTCCGGAAACACCAGGGCCGCTCCATGTGCCACCGTTGTCGGCTGCTGTGAGGATTATTGCTGCATCGCTTTCGCAGAATGGTCCCTGCGGGTCGATGGTGGCAAGAACTGTGCTGTCCACATGAATGGTAATGTTATCGGAAGCAGTGCATGCGCCGTTGGTCACGTCAT
>CAYQMB010000056.1:14134-18360 GCA_964418565.1 uncultured Bacteroidales bacterium
TTTCGCAGAATGGTCCCTGCGGGTCGATGGTGGCAAGAACTGTGCTGTCCACATGTACTTCTGTGCTGTCGGTTGCAGCGCATGCACCATTGCTGATGTCATAATATACTGTAAAATCACCTGATATTACCGGGTCAAATTCATCACCTGAAACGCTTGCTCCTAACCATGTGCCGCCGGAATTTGCAGCAGTTAGCGTTACGGCTGCCTCACCTTCGCAAAGGTCACTGACCGGTGTGATGGTAGGATCCGGCATGGTATCAACCATGATTTCAACATGCACTCTTGCACTGTCGTGTACATTTCCTTCTGAAGAAACAGCTTCAACATAGTAAATTGTTGTCGTGTCGGGAGTTACCCAAAGCGGGGTAGATCCGAGTAAAGTGCCACCGACAGAATCTGTATAAACGTCAATATGTGCTGCTCCGATTGATGTTGCCGTGATTTCGCTTGAATCGGTTTCGCAGATGGGGTTTGGCATTGCATCGACATCCGGAACTTCTGGTGTTGGTGGAGGCGTGGCTGCACCTTCAATGGTAATTTCAGTATCGCAATCGTTGTTTGCGTATCCATCAATGGTAATAAAGTAGGTTGTGTTTGGTGGCAGGGTATCTGTCCAGTTTATATCAGCTTCGCTACCTGGTGATTCGCAGAATACATTAACGTAATCGGTAGGTTCGCATGGTGTGCCAACAAGCTCATCAATGGAGACCTGGAGGCCATCGGATGAAGGTGAGCAGCTTGTGTTTTCAAAGGTGACAGATACTTCACCACCAACAGAATCGGTAGTAAAGTAATACCAGACCGTATTTTCCAGTGTAATGCCACCACAGTTTGAAAAGTCCGGATCTTCTGTGGGATCCGTGGTGGCGTTGGAAGTTTGTGTGGCTGATGTTGTACCAAGGGTTAGTTCGATGGCATTTGAGCAATGATCGTTGCAATTTGGCCAGGTTCCTGCGTTGGTGTAGGCAGTATCATTCAGGTGGTTTTGATCGGTGTTTCCGTTGGGGTTGTTTGTCCAAACGACGATGTCGGCATATTCGTCCGGGATAGTAACGTTTGGTACGCTTACGACTTCGGTTTCTCCGGCTTGGATATCAAGACCTGTTAGTGTTTCGGTTACCGGGGATCCTCCATTGATGGTGTAAGTAATGTCAATGTTGTTAATAGCAGGTGGCGATACGCAAAAATTGTCCCTGTTTGTGAGTGTGACATCCAGGAAGTATTCGCTGCCCCAGCATCCATAAACCGACTCAAGAGCAATATCATTTGGTGTATCAAAAATGGTGAAATTATCAAAAGCAAAATCGTTTTGATCAGGATATCGACCACGTCCTTTGATACGTAATTTCACACAAGATTCACCGGCAAGGTTACATAGGTTATGCTCTACATATTGCCAGCTGTCTTGCGGGTTGTTTTCAGTGTCGGTCCACCAATCTGTTGTGTTATACCATTCAGGATTCGGGCCGGTGCCAAGTTGATCCCAGTTTTGCCCTCCATCGATTGAGTATTCAACATGGTATCGGGAATAGGATGAATAGTTGTCGAGGCGATGTTTGATTTCCATCGCAAGCATGGGATTAACCGTTCCTGATAAATCGAAGACAGGAGATTCTGCCCAAATATAATCCCAGGCATTATTGGGTTGATTTTCCACATAGCAAGACGCACCATGACCTTCCGATCCATTTAAATATGGTAAAATTCCTGTCACAAAATTTCTTCCATTGTTATCTGGCGGGTTATCACCTGAAAATGTCCAGTACGGAGCTCCGCTTTCAAAATCCTGATAATACGGGATGGTTGAAATCAGGGTGTCGTTTACCGTGAGGCTTTGATAAATACTGTCGTTATCTGTGCTTACATCGCCGGGTAATTCGGCCCAGGCTATAAAGTCATAACTTCCAACGTTTGTCAAATTAATTGGCGTAGCGAACGAGTAGGTAACATAAGATTCTGCAGGAACATCGACAGTTCCACTTAAATTTTCGTTGATTGTACCTGTGACATCACAAAAGACAGGGACATCGGAAATATCCGAACAAAAGGGATTAAAAAGTTCGATGGTTACAGTTTGCGTATCGGTAAACGTACAATACTCTTCAGACTGAACCGGAGTTATAAATTGTGTTAGTGCAACATCATTTTCATTATCGGCAATTCTAACATTATCAAAAGCAAATTCAGATTGATCGGGATATCTGCCTCTGCCTCTGATACGGAATTTCACGCAGGATTCACCGGCAAGGAAACAAAGGTTTCGTTGCACGTGTGTCCATTCATCAAGGGGATCATTTTCGGTGTCTGTCCACCAATCCGTTGTGTTATACCAGTTGAAATCGCTTCCGGAACCCAGTTGATCCCAGTTTGATCCGCCATCCAGAGAATATTCCACGTGAAATCTGGAATATGACGAGTAATTGTCTAACAAGTGTTTGATGTCGAAACTGATATGTGGCTCTGTTAATGCTGAAAAATCAAAGACAGGAGATTCTACCCAAACGAAATCCCAGGCATTAACTGGCTGAGTTTCGAGATACCAGCAATCGCCTTCTCCTTCGGGACCATTAAGGTATGGCAGGCTATCCCAAACGAATTTTCTGCCATTGTTGTCCGGAGGGTTATCGCCGCTGGGAACCCAGAATCCATCATCTGTATTGAAATTCTCTTGATACGGAAAGGCAGATATCAGCGGAAAATCCACATCAATACTTAGGTGTGTCGTGTCATTGTTGGCAAAATAGTCACCGGGCAATTGTGTGTAAGCTGTGAAATTGTAGGTTCCCATTGGTGTCATATCGAAGCTGCCCGGAAGCGTATAATCCACATAAGTATTGCCCGGAATGGTATCGACAACTCCGTTTAGGGTGGTGTTTGCACTTCCGGATATTTCAACTTCAACCGGAACGTTAATCAAATCGGCACATCCATAATTATAAACGGTAATGCTTACTTGTTGATTCGGCGAGTATAAACAGCCTGTTACATTGATATCCGGTTCAAAAATAGCAGTTACACCGGCATCCACTTCGTCAACGATTTTGAAATTATCGAAAGCAAAATTGTTTTGATCGGGATATCTACCACGACCTTTTATTCGGAATTTTACACATGATTCTCCAGACAAATCACACAAATCATGTTGGTATGTTGTCCATTCTTCTACCGGGTTGTTTTCTGTGTCTGTCCAATAATCACCGGAAATGTACCAGTTAGGATCTGTACTGCTTCCCAGCACATTCCAGGAACTACCTCCATCGGTTGAGTATTGCAGGTTATACCTTGAGTATGATGAGTAATTGTCCAACATGTGTTTTAAATCAAGATAAAGCATTGGGTTGGATGTTGCAGAGAGGTCAAATACAGGTGATTCAATCCACACGTAATCGTAAGAATTCACATCGAAGCTCTGAACATACCAGGAATCGCCTTCGCCTTCAGGTCCATTTAGGTATGGAGTTTCTCCAAGCTCCCAATACCGGTCTGTTCCCTCTGTATTGGGAACCCAGCCACCATTATCGGTATTAAAATCTTCTATGTAAGGAAATGTTGTAATGGGATTATTTATGCGTATTTCTTCTAAAATATCATTGCTATTATCCCCATCTGTTGGGAAGTTTGTTGTTACGGTAAATGTATGTGTTCCGGGAGCAGATAAATCAGCCGTTGCGGTAAACGTGTAAATATAGGTGTCAAAACGGTTTACCGGACCGGGAATGGTTTCATTAATTACCGTGCTGCCATTGATTTCAACTGTTACCGGGATGTCGTATAATGGCCTGCATCGATTGTTTCTTACAATGAGTTCAATGGGTTCGTTAGCTGTATAACCGGTGCAATCACTTGCATCGGGTAACAGAAGCGCAATGGGTTCGATATCATCACTTTCACCGCCTGATATCATAAAATTGTCAAAGGCAAATTCAGATTGATCAGGATATCGTCCACGGCCCCTGATTCTAAATTTCACACAGTCTTCACCCGAAAGCTCACACAGGTCTTGTTCAACATGCGTCCATGTATCCACAGGTGTGTTTTCACTGTCTGTCCACCAATCGTTGGTGTTGTACCATAGTGAATCCGGACCGGCACCGAGTTGATCCCAATTTGAACCGCCATCCAGGGAATACTCCACATGAAATCTTGAATAAGACGAATAATTGTCCAGCATGTGTTTTATGTCCATACTTAGCACCGGGTTGGTATTTTCAGAAAAGTCGAAA
>CAYQMB010000057.1:0-18316 GCA_964418565.1 uncultured Bacteroidales bacterium
CAATGTGTGTGTATAGGACTCTTCGAAATCCAAAAGCCGGAAGAATGCATTTTTTATAATTTCCCTGTGTTCGCCCTGGTAAAAATCCAGGTTGGTATTAAGGTCTGATGGGGCATAATCTTCCGCAGTAACTCCGAAAATTTCATATGAGCCTTCTGTCCATGCAATTCTTTCTGTATGGATGTCATATTCCCAACCGCCCGTTTTGGAGGTTCTTTCCATTTCAATAAGAAAGGCTTTTTGCTTGTTGAGATCCTCCAGCGTGGCTTTGTGTTTTATTATTTCATCGTGAAGGCTTTGGGTTTGGCGTTTAACTTCCCTGCGTAAGAAAAATATCCACAGCCCGATAATGATTAAAAGTCCGGGTACAATTATGTATAGTGCCAGGCGAATTATCTCCTGTTTCTTAAATCCACTTTCATCCGCTACGCCTAACCACTTTTCCTTTATCTTATCATAAGTGTCATCTGCGATGATTATTGACAGCCCTTCGTTGAGCCTTGCCTTCAAAACAGAGTCGCCTTCCTGCACTGCAAAACAAAAGTCCTGCCGGAATTCAGGAATGTATAAATCCAGTGGCTCAACTGATTTTATCTTTAATTCTTCCAGTAAATTAATCCCGGTAATTCGCTGTGTGATTAGAGCATCGTAATGCCCGTTTGCAAGTTCTTTAAAGGCTTGTTCGTATGTTTTTGTGGTAAATATTTTGTCTGTAAGGCTATCGCGTCTTACAAATTCCTCGGCATTATCCCCTTTCATTACTACAACTTCTTTGCCTTTCAGATCGGCTAATGTCTGAATATCCTTGGTTCCCTTTTTGACAAACACTGCACCATGCAAAGACAGGTAAGGCATGGTGAAATCAAACATATCCTCGCGTTCCGGAGTGCGCCCGACAAGGGGCAGTGCATCAAGCCTGCCTTCAGCGAGGTCATGTTTTATTTTATTCCATATACCGATTTTTGTGACAACATGCAGGCCGGCCGCATCTGCAGCAGCATTGAAAAGATCAATTGAAAATCCGGATGCTTTGCCATCTTCATCAACCATGCAATATGGCGGATAGTCTGGTTCGCAACCGATATGGATGGTGTCATGGCTGAAATATGCCTGCTGGTCTTGTGCTACAATGCTGTTCGAGAAAATTGCAAGGCAGGTGAAGAGTACGAGCATTCGCTTTAAAGCAAAATCAAAATGCGATTTTGCCAGTGTATTTATGTGTGTATTGAGCCTTTTTACCATGCGTTGTTTTTATTCCTTATCCTTAAACAATTTTAACTGTTCCCTGAGTTCTTTAATTCTAAACTCCCGTTCAATGGTTGCCTTATGGAAACGTTCCAATTCGTCTATTCTTTTTTTCAGCTCAATGGTTTTTTCTTCAACCTGCTGTTCAAGCTTGTTTTTTAGCTTATTAAGCTCTGTATTGGTTTCTTTTCGTGTTGTTATGTCTTCCACATAGCCTTCGAGGAAGAGAAGTTTGCCATCATCCTGGTATATTGCACGTCCCCGTTCCCACAGCCATTTGATTTCGTTGTTCTTTGTGATGATTTTATATTCGCCTTCATACGGTGTTTTTGTCTCTATGGCTTGCTGAAAGTCATTCTTTACCATTTGCCTGTGTTCCGGGATGATGATATCATTGTACGGGATTTTGTGATTGTTTATCAAATCGGATGGATCATAACCGATAATATATTTGCAGCCTTTGCTGATGTATAGCATGGTCCAGTGTTTGTCATTTTTGCATCGGTACACAAAACCGGGTAAATTGCTTACCATCGACGAGGCCTGACGTTGTTGTTCAGCCAGTTTGACCTCAGCTTCTTTCCTTTCGGTAATATCCCTGCCCACACCGATGATTTCTTTTATGTTGCCCTCTTCGTCAAGGATGGCAGAATCAACCCAGGCCAGCCAGCGCCAGCCGTCTTTTGTAAAGGCACGCTGTTCGAGGTAGGCAGTATGCGGAGGAGCGTAGAGGTCTCTCATTGCTTTTTCAGTTCCTTTTCTGTCATCTTCATGCACTGAGGGCATGAATTTTCTTCCAAGCAACTCGTCTTCTGATTTGCCGAAGGTTGTGCAGTACGAAGGACTAACGAACAGAAGATGTCCGTCTAAATCGGTTTTCACAACCATATCGGTCTGATTTTCAACAATCAGCCTGTACTTTTCTTCACTTTTCTGTAATGCATTTGCACGTTCCTCTGATTCTGAGATATCTTCAACCAGTCCTATGCCTGAAATGATGTTTCCATTCTCATCGTTGATGCCCTTAAAAAGGATTCTGACAGGGGTTTTTCTGCCGGAAACTACAGTTTTAAAAACGTCTTTATAATAGCCTGAGCCTGTGGTTAATGATGCGCGCAGCGCTGTGAGGAATTCATCGTCACTGAGGTCGTCAAACATGTTTACACCAAGTATTTTGTCCTTGTCAGATTGGATGATTTCTGCCAGTTTAGTATTGCATTCTATGATTTTACCATTGTTGTCATAATGCATAATCCCGATAGGAGATTCATTAAAAATGGTTCTGTATTTGTTTTCTTCTTCAATTATTTGGTCTTCCGTCTTAACTTGTTGTGATATATCCCTTATCATTCCAACAATTCCAATGGGTTTTCCATCTTTGTCCTTCAACGGAAAAACACTGGTTTCACCGGGAAACAGGTCGCCGTTCTTTTTCTGGTAGTAGATATTGAAAGTGAATTCCGGATCAGGTTTTTCTTTGATCATATTGCCCACCTTATCATAAGCAGACATATCGCTGTAGAGGAACCTGGTGGACTTGCCCCGGACTTCACTGAGAGAATACCCGAACAATTGATTAAAGGCAGGGTTGCAACCTGTTATATGACGGTTGTTATCCACAATGAGGATAGCGTCCCGAATGCTGTTGAATACCTGAGCCGTAGTAACAGTATCAGAATAGTTATGGTTTTCAGACTTATTCTTATCACTTCCCGAAGGTACCATTGATGCAGGTTTTTTTATTCATTTTTCCCAAGGTACAATATTTTTGGCACATATGTGAGAGAATTATATTTTATCTTCGCTGTATTGAGGGAGAAAGCATGCTTTTGACTTAAGAAAAATGGATTGATGCCATTAAAAAGAAGCTACAGATGGTTTGAGTGAAAAATATGGTTAAGATTGATGTAAATTCCAAAACTGAAAGCAGGTGACCTGTCATAAATATGACGTGGACCGGATATGGTGTTGAGCTGCTGGCTGGAACCAAGTTCAAAACTGAGTTTAATCCATTTGTATCCCTGGCGACAAATCAAAACGGGTGTAACAAATACACTGGCAATGTTGAGATCAGGCTGATAAAAATTCAAAATGGATACACGGGTTGCCAGCCCCATGTCAATGAACCTGGTTGTAAAACCAATGGCCGTTTGCCCAAACAGTCTGAATTGCTGTATGGTTTGCCTCCAGTCCCAATATGGGCCACCATATTGAGATTCAAATTCATAAAAGGAATAAAAATCGAGCATCCCATAGCCCAGGCCGCCAAAAGTTTCAAATCGAAAGATATCCGACAGCGGCATGTAATAACCATAGGCCCCTTCAATAAAGGCGTGAGGTTGTCTGGCATAACCCATGTAGGTTGCAAAATTGGAGTTCAGCATAACGGCATTGTGATCATCTATGGCAGCAGCAAGCTTGATTTGGGTGCCGGCATGGCTTGTAGACAGTGATGTTTGTATTTCGCCTTCATTGCTTAACAGTGGTACGTTTGGTGTGTCGGGAACATAATGTGCCGGCTCACAGGCAGCTAATAACAACAAGGTGAGCACGGAAAAAATAAATCGCTTTAGCTGCCTGCAGTGCAGTAATAGTTTTGAGAGAGTGTTTTGCTTTTCAAATGCAGCTGTTTTCTTTAAAAACATTGCCATATAAATTGATTTTTACCATAAAAGTATGATAATTTTTACTCTTTTCAAAAAGACATAAAACGTGTTTTGATTAAAATGCTTGTTTTATACGTGGATTTCTTATCTTTGATGAATAGGTTTAAATAAGTCATTTAATTAAAATGTGTTCATGCTTTGATTTGCGCAACTTTTTTTGCTATTTGCTTAAACAATATGCAAGATCATAGGTTGTGTTAAAATGTTAACATAGATATTTTATTATTTTTGTTTTGAAAACTTAAAAAACCTGAACATGGCGAAACATGTTACGATACGTAAAGGCCTTGATGTCCCGATAAAAGGAAAGCCTGAAAAACAGGTAGAGGAATTGCAACCGCCGGAGATTTTTGCGCTCAAGCCCACAGATTTTCATGGTGTAAGACCAAAAGTAATTGCAAAGCCGGGGACAAAGGTGAAAGTAGGATCAGTTGTTTATCACAACAAGTTTCACCCTGAAGTTAAATTTACATCACCCGTGAGTGGTGAAGTTACAGAAATTGTTCGTGGTGAAAAGCGTAAAATACTTGAAATACGCATTAAATCTGACGGAGCTTTTGATGCAGAAGCGGTTGATATTCCCGATCCGGCTGCTGCTGATGAGGCTGCTATAAAGGAAGTGTTGCTTACATCGGGATTATGGCCATTGATTGTTCAGCGGCCTTTTGGGGTGATTCCCGCTCCTGACGATAAGCCGGATGCCGTTTTTGTCTCCTTGTTTAATTCGGCACCCATGGCAGCTGATCTGGATTTTGTACTCAAAGACCAACTGGAAGATTTGAAGATGGGTGCAGAAATCATTCACAAATTAACGGGAAAATCCATTCATTTCGGTTTGAGTAATGCCTCGGATGCCTCCATGTATAAACATCTGCCGCATGCTGAGTTTAATACTTTTAAGGGTCCACATCCGGCCGGAAATGTTGGTACGCAAATGAACAAAATACGTCCCATCAATAAAGGTGAGAAATTCTGGACACTTAAAGCTCAGGACCTGGCGTTGATTGGTCGTTATTTCCGTACAAAAGAACTGAATCCGTCAAGAATTGTCGCTTTTACAGGTTCAGAACTGAAAAAGAGGTTTTATGCCAGTGTTTTACCGGGTGCTTCCCTGAAATCTGTGATTGATAAGCACAAAACTCAGGATAACATCCGCATTATTTCAGGTGATGTATTAACCGGTAAAAAGCTTACCGAAAATGCGTTCATAAGTTTCCAGCATGATATGCTTTCTGTGATTCCTGAAGGGGATTATTATGAGTTTTTCGGATGGGCCAAGCCCGGTTTCGATAAGTTTTCCGTGTCAAAAACCTATTTTTCATGGCTTTTTCCCGGGAAAAAATACCGGCTTGATACCAATTATCACGGAGGCCCCAGGGCTTATGTGGTAACCGGTGAGTACGAAAAAGTTTGCCCCATTGATATTTATCCACAGCAACTGGTAAAAGCCTGCCTCATCCAGGACATTGATAAAATGGAAGAGCTTGGAATCTACGAGGTGATTGAAGAGGATATGGCACTGTGTGAATTTGTCTGTACATCCAAAACAGAAGTTCAGAAAATACTTAGGGAAGCTCTTGATATGCTGAGAGAAGAATTGAGTTAATCATGAAAATGATAAAAAAATGAGTAAGCTCAGAAAACAAATCGATAAAATTAAGCCGCACTTCGAAAAAGGAGGGAAGTTTTACAAACTGCACTCTACCTTTGAAGCGTTTGAAACCATGATGTTTGTCCCGGATAAGACCACAGAAAGTGGAGCTCATATTCGCGATGCAAATGACATGAAACGTACCATGGGGACAGTTATACTGGCCCTTATGCCTGCTTTGTTGTTTGGTGTCTGGAATACAGGGTATCAGCACTTTCTTGCCATGGGCATTGAATCTGATTTCTGGCAAAATGTTGGCTATGGCCTGGTGAAAGTTCTTCCCATTGTCGTGGTCTCTTACGTTGTTGGTCTGGCCATTGAGTTTATGTTTGCCCAGATACGTAAGCATGAAGTGAATGAGGGCTTCCTGGTATCGGGAATGCTTATTCCATTGGTAATGCCGCCCGATGTTCCCTTGTGGATGGTAGCTGTTGCTACGGCTTTTGCTGTGGTTATCGGAAAAGAAGTGTTTGGCGGTACCGGAATGAACATTTTGAATCCTGCCCTTACTGCCCGTGCATTCCTGTTTTTTGCTTACCCGGCATGGATGTCTGGTGACAAGGTATGGATCGGTGGCATGATTGACGGACAAACCCTTGATGCATACAGTGGTGCTACGCCACTGGCACAAGCTGCCCAGGGTAACGCTGAAATGGCAATGGGAAACGGAGACCCCATCGGACTGTTGGATATGATCATTGGTACTATCCCGGGATCCATTGGTGAAACATCCAAGATTGCTATCCTGATCGGTGCCGTGATATTGCTTGCTACAGGCATTGGGAGCTGGCGGATAATGCTGTCTATGCTGCTCGGAGGCCTGGCAATGGGAGGTATACTGAACATTTTTGCAGTTAACCCATTTATGGAAATTCCTTTTTGGGAACACCTGCTGATTGGTTCATTTATGTTTGGAATGGTTTTTATGGCCACTGATCCGGTTACTGCAGCCCAAACCAACAGGGGAAAATACATTTACGGATTCCTTATCGGGATACTTTCCATCCTGATTCGTGTTGTAAATCCGGCTTATCCTGAAGGCACCATGCTCGCCATTCTGCTGATGAATGTGTTTGCCCCTCTGATTGATCACTATGTGGTGCAGGCCAATGTTAAAAAACGTAAGAAAAGATTAAAAACTGCTTGATTATGAATAAGAACAGTAATGCATATATTTTTCTGTACGCTGTTGCAATGGTCGTACTGGTTGCGGCGGTTTTATCCTTTATCGCAACCAAACTGAAACCGCTGCAGGAACATAATGAAGAAGTACAGAAAAAACAGGATATCCTCGCAGCTTTGCGGATTGAAAGTACCGTGGAAGACGCCGTGGATTTGTATGATCAATTCGTGGATAAAAGTATGGTAGTAAATTCCAGTGGTGAAGTGGTACAGGGCGTTGATGCTTTTGAGGTGAAGTTGAAAGCGGAACTGGCTAAGCCGGTTGAAGAGCGTAACCTGCCACTATATATCGGACAAACCGATGATGGAGAAAAGATCATCATTCCCCTTCGTGGAAAAGGCCTCTGGGGGCCGATCTGGGGCTATATTTCCCTTGACGCGAATTACAACAGCATATATGGCGCGAGTTTTAGCCATAAATCAGAAACCCCTGGTCTTGGAGCAGAAATTAATACACAGCCATTTGAATCTCAGTTCAAAGGAAAAGAAATTTTGAACGACCAGGGAGAATTTGTGTCTGTGGATGTTGTGAAAGGTGGCGCTCCCGAAGATGCTCCCCACGCTGTAGATGCCATATCCGGAGGTACCATAACCAGCCATGGGCTTCGCGATATGCTGCAACAAGGCATTAAGCCTTACATGACTTACTTTAATCAACAAAAAAGTATGGAGGATTAAGCTATGAGTGAGATGAAAGAACCCTTATTTTCCAGAAAAAACATGCGGCTGCTGAAGGAGCCAATCAATAAAAACAACCCCATTACGGTACAGGTTTTGGGTATATGCTCTGCGCTTGCAATTACCGTAAAGCTTGAACCTTCAGTGGTAATGGCCCTCAGCGTTGTGTTTGTGATGGGCTTTAGCAACCTGATTACATCCCTGCTCAGAAATACCATCCCATCCCGCATACGAATCATTGTGCAGCTGGTTATCATTGCTTCACTCGTGATTATTGTTGATCAGGTATTGAAAGCTTACCTCTATGATGTGAGCAAACAACTCTCGGTTTTTGTGGGATTGATTATTACCAACTGTATCATCATGGGACGTCTTGAAGCCTTTGCCCTGTCAAATAAACCCTGGCCGTCACTGCTTGACGGACTGGGAAATGCTGCGGGTTACGGCGCAATCCTTGTGATTGTCGGTTTTCTAAGAGAATTGTTTGGCAGTGGTACCATCTGGGGTTACCAGGTGATCCCCGACGGATTGTTCCGCATCGGCTATGAAAATAACGGACTGTTTATCCTTCCGCCGATGGCGCTGATTATTGTCGGAATTATTATCTGGATACAGCGTAGCAGAAATCGTGAATTAATTGAAGAAAACTAATTGCCATGGAAAACTTAATAAACATATTTGTCAAGTCGATCTTTGTTGAGAACATGATCTTTGCCTATTTCCTGGGCATGTGTTCTTACCTTGCGGTTTCCAAAACCGTAAAAACATCCGTCGGACTGGGATTTGCCGTGATCTTTGTACTCGGTATTACCGTTCCCATTAACTACCTTATTGAAAATTATTTCCTGCAGGATGGTGCGCTTGCATGGATCAGCCCCGAACTTGCTGATGTTAACCTGGGCTTTCTGCGTTTTATCCTTTTTATTGCCGTAATTGCCTCTATGGTGCAACTGGTTGAAATGATAGTGGAAAAATTTTCGCCGACATTATACGCCAACCTGGGGATATTTCTCCCCTTAATAGCCGTTAACTGTGCAATTCTTGGCGGGTCTCTGTTTATGGCTGAACGTGATTATAATACCATTGCTGAAGCATCCTCATACGGGCTCGGATCCGGCGTGGGATGGTTTCTTGCCATTGTCGGTATTGCTGCTATACGTGAAAAAATTAAGTATTCCAATGTCCCGGAACCGCTCAAAGGTCTCGGTATTACATTTATCATTACCGGTTTAATGGGCATTGCCTTTATGGGTTTTATGGGAATTGAATTGTAATCTGAAAAACAGACGAAAGCTATGATATTGTTAACGAGTCAGACAGGTGTTGTAATAGCCGGAATCCTCGTGTTCCTGCTTGTCATACTGATTTTGATTGCGGTTCTGCTTTACGCAAAACGTAAGCTCACACCGCAGGGAGAGGTTAACCTCAACATCAACGATGATAAAGATATGACTGTCAGTCCGGGATCTACCATACTCGACACCTTGTCCGAAAATGGTATCTATTTGCCCTCGGCATGCGGCGGACAGGGAACATGCGGGACCTGCAAATGTCAGGTTTTTGAGGGTGCAGGGGAGATCCTGCCAACCGAAACGGGCTTTTTCAGCCGTAAAGAGCAACAAAACAACTGGCGCCTGGGATGTCAGGTGAAAGTGAAAAACGATATGAAAATTGGTGTGCCTCCCGAAGTTCTCGATATTAAAAAATGGGAGTGCGAAGTTATTTCCAATAAAAATGTGGCTACATTCATTAAAGAGTTTGTTGTTAAACTCCCCGAAGGTGAAAGCATGAACTTTAAACCCGGAGGATACATACAAATTGATGTGCCAAAAGTTGAGGTCGATTTTAAAGACATTGAAGTGCAGGATAAATTCCGGGAAGATTGGGATAAACTCGGAATCTGGAATCTGAAAATGCGAAATCCCGAACCAACATACCGGGCTTATTCCATGGCAAATCATCCCGCCGAAGGAAATATCATTAAGCTGAACATCCGGATTGCTACACCACCATGGGATCCGAAAAAGAATCAGTTTAAAAATGTGAATCCCGGCGTTTGCTCTTCCTATATTTTCTCAAAGAAACCAGGTGATAAGGTGATGGTTTCCGGTCCTTACGGGGATTTCCATATCAAGGAAACCGAGAATGAAATGGTGTATATTGGTGGTGGCGCAGGCATGGCTCCGCTGAGATCACATATTTTCCACCTGCTGAAAACCCAAAAATCCGACCGTAAGATTTCTTACTGGTATGGTGCCAGATCAAAACGGGAAATCTTTTACGAAGAAGAGTTCAGAGAGCTTGAAAAACAATTCCCAAACTTTACATTTCATATTGCACTCTCTGATCCACAGCCCGAAGATGACTGGGACGGATATACCGGATTTATTCACTCCGTTGTGGAAAATGAATACCTCAGTAAGCTTGATGAACCTGAGGAAATTGAGTATTATCTTTGTGGTCCGCCAATGATGAACGATGCCGTGTTTAAGATGCTCGACGAGCTGGGTGTACCGGATGAAATGATTGACTTTGACGATTTTGGATGATAATTGAATATGAATATTTTGAATATAATTCAGAAAACAGGCCTTGCTTTACTTATTGTGGTAGGGCTGTTTTCTTGTGAATCAGGCGGAAAGTATTACAAATACAGTGGTGAAATCCAGGGAACATACTTTTCTGTTATCTATGAAGCAGAAAAAGATTTAGCCCCTCAAATTGATTCCCTGCTGGATAAGTTTAACCAAAGCCTTAATAATTATGATGACAGCAGCCTGATTTCACGTTTAAACCGAAACGAAACGCAAAACACAGATTCAATCTTCAGGACAATGTTCCGGGCTGCCCGCGAGGTATGGGAGCAGTCTGGCAACAGGTTTGATATCACCATTGCCCCATTGGCTAATGCATGGGGATTCGGCTACGAAAGCGGGCATTTTCCCGATTCTGCTCAGGTTGACAGCATATTGCAGTTTGTCGGAATGAATAAAATTCACCTGGATAATGGTCTGCTTGTGAAAGACGATCCCCGCGTAACCTTGATTGGCAATGCCATTGCCCAGGGAATGTCGGTGGATTACCTTGCCTGGTATCTGGATAAACAACAGCTTGATAATTACCTTGTAGAGATTGGGGGAGAGGTTAGGGCCAAAGGAGAGTCCCAAAAGGGAAAACCCTGGCTCGTTGGCATTGATAAGCCCATTATCGACAGCATGGTAAATAAGCGTGAATTGCAAACAGCCATTGAACTGGATAACCTGGCCGTTGCAACTTCCGGAAATTACAGAAAATTCAGAGAGCATGATGGAAAGCGATACGGACATTCACTCAATCCGAAAAACGGCTATCCTGAAAAAAACAATGTTCTCTCGGCTACGGTGGTTCAGCCGCAGTGCATGTATGCAGATGCATGGGCCACGGCTTTTATGATGATGGATATGGATGAAGCATTGCAAGTCGCTGAACAAAAAGAGCATATGGAAGTTATGCTGATAACACAGAATGCTGATGATGACTTTGATGTGCATTTTTCATCCGGTTTCAGAAAATTCATTCCATAAAACCGTTAATTAACCAAACTTTTTTCCCTTACTCTTGTTTCAATTAAAAACAAACGTGATAGTGGATAAGTCAAAGACATCACATATAGCAAAAGTAAAAGAGCCGGATAAATTGCTTCGGTACATTGATTTTTTCACCAATATCAATGAACGTGATTACATCCGGTATAATGAAGATCATACCTTTGATTATACGCCACAGTTTTACAGTTTTATTCAGCAACTTTACGAATCCAATTTGGTTGAGGATTATGAGCAACTGATTGATTCTATGACCTACGAAGGAGCAGGGGATCAGGAGCGTTGTGAAGCATTTTCTCATTGGATGAAGGAACTTAACCGAACGCTTGGCCGCCCCTGTGAAATGCGCCATACCGATATTCAGTTTCTCAGAAAAGCTTTCCTGACAATCCTGCGTATGGAAAAGGTCTTTCCCGGATCCTGGGGGATTGATGTTGAAACCGGTACCTGGCTGAAACTTCTCAAACGCTTTAAACAACTTTACGAAGCTGGCGAAGTTGAAATTGAAGCCTAAGCCGGGCACCTGTATTACCTTACTATAATATTCAACCTTTGCATTGTTACGTATACATGATTTTTCAAATGTTTTCGATATGCCGGAAGACATGAAAAATTTTCTGTGATATCGTGCTGCCTTTTTTTATATTTGTAGGGAATCAACGCAACAACATCTATGACAAAAAAAATAGCCATAGCCGGTAACGAAGGACCAAAAGTGAGGTCGGATTGCCGGGTTGAACTGGAAATACACGAATCCGGAGGTATCCAGTTTGAGCTGAAAAGTAAAGTGAAAGCCCTCTTTTTTGATAATATTAAACAAAAAGTGACAGAGGTGCTTGCATTTTTTGATATTGAGCATGCCCGTGTTGATATGCTTGACGCAGGAGCTCTCGATTATATCATCGCGGCACGGGTTGAGGCGGCCGTTAAGCAACTTATTGACACAGATAAAGAATATTTACCGGAATTTATTCCCGAAAACAAATATTCGACAGAAATGGACAGGTTCCGTTTTACACGGCTTTACCTTCCCGGTAACAAACCCAGTATGATGCTGAATGCCGGCCTCCATTCACCCGATGGTGTGATTCTCGATCTTGAGGATTCCGTTGCTCCGGCACGTAAGCCCGAAGCCAGAATCATGGTTAGAAATACCCTCAGGGCACTGAACTTTTATGGTGCCGAACGTATGGTGCGCATTAATCAGGGCGAGATGGGTATTGAGGACCTGAAATTCATCATTCCGCATAATGTCAACCTCATTCTGGCTCCCAAAGTGGAGTCTGCTGAATACCTGCAGCGCCTTGAAAAGGAAATTCAAAAACTGAATCCCGAACACCCGGTATACCTAATGCCAATTATTGAATCAGCGCTTGGGATAGAAAAAGCCTTTGAAATTGCATCAGCATGCGAATCGGTTGTGTCCCTTGCCATCGGCCTTGAAGATTATACAGCAGATCTGGGTGTGCAGAGAACCCCGGATGGAACTGAGTCAGAATGGGCACGATACAGACTTGTTAATGCAGCTAAAGCAGCAGGTGTACAACCCATTGATTCTGTCTTTTCTGATGTTGAAGATACAGAGGGTCTTACCCGTAATGTGATGAATTCCAAAATGCTGGGATTTGAAGGCATGGGTTGCATTCATCCACGACAAATTCCGGTTATTCAATCCTGCTTTAAACCAACAGAAACCGAAATCGATAGAGCCTGTAAAATTACGGCAGCCGCCGAAGAGGCCGAAGAGCAAGGGCTGGGAGTAGTATCCCTGGGCAGTAAGATGATCGATCCCCCCGTGGTGAAACGGGCACTGAAAACCATCGATCTAGCCACTAAGTTTAACCTGATTTCAAAAGACTGGAGGAAAGATTATGTCAGCTAAAATGATAAAAAATGCCGTGGGACGTACCATTCCCGAAGAAATTAACGGAGAAAAACAAGTGCCATTTAAAGGGGTAGGACAACATCGCCCTGAAGGCAATAAATATGGTCCGCCCATACCCACCTGCATAGATTTTCCCGATGATGGTAATAAAGTGGTTGATTCCCTGGAGACAGCACTTGAAAAATGCGGACTTAAAGACGGAATGACCATATCAACCCATCACCACCTGCGTAACGGAGATTTGGTGAATAACGAAGTGTTTCACATTGCCAAACGTAAAGGTGTGAAAGATCTTGTGTGGTTCCCCTCTGCATCTTTTCCATGTAATGAACCACTGGTGACGTATATTGAAGATGGCACCATTAACCGCATAGAAGGTAGCATGAATGGTCCTCTGGGCAGAGCCGTAAGCAATGGTAAAATGAAGGGAACTGCTGTGTTGAGAAGCCATGGCGGTCGTGCCCAGGCCATACAGGATGGCGAGGTGAAAATTGATATCGCAGTGCTTGTTGCTCCTTCTGCTGATGCATTTGGAAATGCCAGCGGTGATAAAGGGCCGTCTGCATGCGGTGTGATTGGGTATGCCAAGCCCGATGCTCTCTACGCCGATAAGGTCATTATTGTCACTGATAACCTCGTTAAGTTTCCAAATATCCCGATGGAAATTGAGGGTAATTATGTGGATCATGTGGTGCAGGTTGATAAAATTGGCATTCCTGAAAAAATCATTTCCGGAACGACACGTATTACCAAATCTCCCGATCGCCTTATGATTGCTGAGCTGACAGCACGTTTTTGTGAACAGACTGACATTCTGCATGAAGGAGCCAACATTCAGTCGGGTGCCGGTGGTACATCCCTTGCTATTACCGATTTCCTGCATAAGCGCATGCTGGCAAGAGGTATGAAAGGAAATGTTGGCTTTGGCGGAACCACCAAATACCTTGTGAAAATGCTTGAAGAAGGTACACTGGATACCCTCCTTGATGCACAGGCCTTTGACCTTGATGCTGTGCGCTCGATCAGTGAAAATGAACGGCATTATCAGTACCCTGTTTTTAATGCATACAATTATCACAGCAAAGGGAATCTCAACAGCATGGTTGACATCATGATTCTCGGGGCCACCGAGATTGATGTGAATTTTAACGGAAATGTTGTTACCCATTCTGATGGCTACCTGCTGCATGGCATCGGAGGCTGGCAAAACTGCCTGCATTCAAAAACCGTGATTATGCCGGTTCCGCTGTTCCGCGACCGTATCCCTGTTATTGTTGATGAAGTAACCACAGTTACAGGCCCCGGAGAGCTGATTGATGTTGTAATAACCGAACGTGGTATTGCCATTAATCCTAAACGGCAGGATCTGATCGATAAACTCAAAGATTCAGATCTTCCCCTGAGAACCATTGAGGAGCTGAAAGAGGAGGCTGATAAAATATGTGGTAAGCCGAAAAAGCCTGAGTTTACCGACGAAGTTGTTGCAGCAATTAAATGGGTTGATGGTACCGTGATTGATGTGGTACGTAAACTCAAACAATAACTAAACTCAGATGATACTTCCAGATAAAACGATCACCTTTTTGGTGGTCGTTTTTATTTATAGCCATTGCATTCAGACAAACCAAATGATGCTCAGGATAATAAAAACAAATGTAAATATCGAGCTTACGCGGTGCAGCTTTACGGTTTTTGAATCCGATTCTGTTTTCCGGACCAGCAGCCCTCCGGAAATAAGCGAAAGCAGAGTGAATACAGCCGTTAGGCCAATCAGAGCAATGCCGGTAATTCTCATGTCCTTACCGGGGATGAGTTCCGATAATGAAAGCACAACAAACACCAGAGCAGTTAGCGATATCAGTTTGTGAATGGTACTGAGAAGGGGAGGATAAGGATGTTCGCGTTTTCTTAAAACAATTCCGGTGATAATGGTTGCAACGAATATCACCCCTGCAATAATGGCAAATAGTAAATACGTTTCCATAAGGCCTTTTATAGTTTAACAAAGCGTAGCTTGTATTGTTTCATATTCATATCACTTCCTGTTAAAATATATAACCCCGGGGGCAACTGACTGACATCGATGCGTGTGCCTGCAGGCTGACTGGATCTCATAAGTTGGCGACCCGTGGCGTCGTGAATTTTATATGATTGCAAATCAGTGTTTTCAATGTGTAAACCTTGTTTTACCGGATTTGGGTATGCACTGAGCATTTGATAATCAGATGGGTTTACGCTGCCGCTGCTATACCAGAAATGGTAACCAGAACGTGTGTTTTTTCCTTTATATGTGCCGTTGAGCACGCTGACATTGTAGCTGGTAAGATCAAAATCAAATACATTGATGTATGTTGAATCATCCTCACTCATGTTCTGATCATAGCTTAATGCTACCAGCTCCGGATAATTATCATCATCAATATTCCCGATGTTTATTCCGTTCATAAATGTAAAGCCATGAACCATAATAGGGTAGTCGGGAATCTCGTTGATATTAATGCTTCCGTTGTCATTGGTTACAAGATATGCGTGCACAAATCCTGAACCTTCTTGTGTTACCATATTACTGCCGGTGAAACAATAGAAATTATCGGAATAATCATCATCAAACAAAGAGGTGATGAAGCCTTCAAGACCGTCGTATCGTTCAAAAAATCCTTGCTCGTTAAAGCTTTCGTAATATATGCCCGGATACAAATTATCACCATTGGCTCCGGGTTGCCCATTGAGCCATACTCCACGACGTGTTGATCCGTAATTTATGGAAGGAGCACCGTAGGTCCAGTTGTTGTCGGTAGTTGGCACAGGATAACCATCTGCCATATTACCGGCAGTATCCAGGGCATAAAATGATGCGCTGTCGCCGTGGTTGGCACCAATGATGTATGCTTCATCAAAGTTGAGATTTTTGGCCCCGAGTGGTGTTTTTATCAGCAATGGCGACTGGTACGAATATTTAACGCCCTCCCGCAGCACCGGAAATCCTTCGCACAGGCTGCCATCCGGTTTAAAAGCATACAAGCCTGTGGTTGAGCACATGATGATACGGTTGTTATAATCTCCGAATGAGGAGCCGCTAAAATTCCCAACCGTTGGAGTTACGGCAGGATAACCGTCAAGCTCTACAGGCCAGCCGTCCATTTCGCTGCCGTCATGGTGTAAAACATGCAGCTTCCCCGGGTTGCTGCGTTCGGCAGTAAAGATTTCCAGATCGGGATTGTCATCAATATTGGCCAGGGCAGGGGCGCAAATCATCCAGTTGTCGTTGAAGTTTAAAGGCCAGCCCGGCAATAGGTTCCCTTCATGATCAAAACCGTATACACGACCCGAAGCAGGAACACCACCCGTATTTAGAAATATTTCAGGATCTCCGTCATGGTCAACATCACCAACGGAGGGCGGGTATATGGCCGTCCCCTCCAAATGAGCAGTCCATAAGCGGGTGCCGTCACCATTTATAACATACAGAGAATCAGCTATGGCTGCAAGTATCTCATCTTTATAATCCCCGTCAATGTCGGCAAGACATAAACCACGCATATTTTTAAAACTGGCATCTGGGACAAAGGCCTGTGGCCAGCCTGCTTTCTGTGAAGAAAGCCCCCTGTTTTCTTTTTCGTAATAAGGAAGCTTAATGGTTTCTGTTTTTCCGTTTTCTGTGAGTACTGCCTGCTGCATCTGGGCAAAACTCCCCGCAGCAAATAGCAGCAAAATAATAAACATGCCTGAAAATTTCATACAGTTGGTTTTTGAGTACGCTAAATATACAAAATTATCTTACTGTTTCAATGCACATTGTATAATAAGCAGAATGGCAATTTTGGTTTACATTTCTGCCTAAGGAAGTGAGCTACCATTATCCGGCTGTATAAATTAACACCTTAAACTTGTCAGTACAGGCTTTTTTTTCAACTTTGTAAAAATTTTATCGGAAAATGATGAAAGATAAAGAACAGCAAATTGTACTTGAATTTGTGAGTGTTAGCAAGGAACTGGTGGCTTTGATTGAATCGGCTTCGGGTATGAGTGCTCATGATTTTGTACTCAAGGCTCGCCAGATGTTACCAATGCTTTACCTGAAAGCCAGTATGCTGCCAAAGCTTGATAGTCAGACTGAGGGTGATATGGAACAGTATGTTACACCAGAACACTATGAGTATGTGAAGCTTAGCCTGAAAGAAAAGCTTGGTGATTACGATGCTACCATTCATATGGAGGATAATTTTCTGATGAATACAGAGGATTATCTCCATGTAGAATTATCCGAGCTTTTTGCGGATATTTATCAGGATGTCGGCAATTTTATGGCACAGTACCGGGATGGTGATGAGCCCGTTCGCAACGATGCCGTCTGGGAATGTCAGTACAATTTTGAGCAGTACTGGGGGCTAAGGACACTTGTGCTAACGGAACATCTGCACCGGCTCATTATCAGTGATGATTTTAATCAAAAAACAAACGCTTAGTCATGTGTATTTTAGAGCCCGTGGATAAAGATAAAATTAAAGATTTACCTCCAATACACTTTAAAGGCGAGATTCTTGTGGTTTGTTCTGATGAAGATGAACAGGAGGCTGTGGAATACCTGAGAAGGCAAAAAGAGATAGGCTTTGATACAGAAACCAAACCATCCTTCAAAAAAGGACGCCCCAACAGCAATGAAGTCGCTTTACTGCAACTGTCCACCGATGACAGAGCCTTTTTGTTCCGCTTAAATGAACGTCCCTTGTCCCGGCAACTCATAGAAATATTGTCTTCTGAAGACATTATAAAAGCAGGCGCCGCTGTTCATGATGATATAAAAGCATTGCAGCAATTGCATGGCTTTACAGCAGGAGGATTTGTCGATATTCAGGATATGTCCGAAGAAGCCGGACTGGAAATCAAAAGCCTGCGTAAACTTACGGCCATGCTGTTTCATATGCGTTTGTCCAAATCTCAGCGTTTATCCAACTGGGAAGCTAACAGGTTGACTGAGCCACAAATTGTTTATGCTGCGACAGATGCCTGGATTAGCCTGAAAATTTATCATTCCATAAAACGGGTGTTATGAAAACTGTAGATACTACTTATCGTGTGCTATACGCTGATACCGACGCCATGGGCATTGTGTATTATGCCAATTACCTGAAATTTTATGAGATGGGCCGAGATGCGTATTTCAGAGCGCTGGATGTAACAGAAGAGGAGGTTCGTGAATCCGGTATCCTGCTGCCCGCTGTTTCGGTTAATATGAAATATGTGAAACCGGCAGAATACAAGGATGAGGTAATTATTAAGACACGACTGATTGAAGTGCCTGCCGTGCGCTTTCGGTTTGAACAATCGGTGTATCATCAGGAAAAAGGCCTGCTGAATAAAGCGGATATTATGCTTGCCTCTGTCGATGCAGACAGCATGAAACCAAAACCATGTCCTGTGGAAC
>CAYQMB010000058.1:0-18227 GCA_964418565.1 uncultured Bacteroidales bacterium
GACTTTCCCACCATCCATAATATACTGGTCCAAAATGAATTTATCTTTTTCACTGACACGCTCTGTTGGTTTGGCGACCACAATGGCTTCATAATCATCCAGAGCACCAAGAACACCGTCAATATCAAGGCGTTCAATGGTATAAAACTCACTCAGGGAAACCATAGCATCCATAGTCTGGTGCTGATCGAGCTCACCATGCCCTTCAATAAAAGCAACTTTTTTGGTAGACGGTTTTTTCAGACGGATCAATGCCTGAACAAAATTTTGTTCAAGACGGCTGATGGCTTTGCTGATTTTATATTCAGTATTGCTGGCCCCGTCGCTTTCAAGGAGATTAACAGGGTACTCCGCTCCTTTGTAGGAAACAATCGCTCCGGGGAATAAAAACTGCTGCCGGGATGATTCCATACCACCTTCCGATACTTTTGTCGGATTCAGGCCTTTGTCATACAGTTGTTGGTAAATTTCCTGCCGTGTTTCCCGGTCTTTTTCTTTTTGCAGGTTAATGAATTCATATTCAACTTCAGGTGCTACCCGCCGGAAATTATTCAGCATTTGCCGTGTTTCCCGCTGCAGGCGTAAAAAATTGGCGGGCAATTCTGTCGCATCCAGGTATACCTTAATATATACCACATCATCGATGTTCTCAAGCAATTCTCTGGAGGTTTCGGAAAGAGAGTAACGATTATCCTCAGTAAGATCAATGCGAAAGTTCCAGAGTGAAGCAATAAAGTTCAACACCGCTACAATCAGAAAAAGAAGAATAACCTGGACAATATGTTGTCGTTTTATTTGTTTACGTTTCATAGGCTTATTTCCATTTACGACGTTCAAGAACAAGTTTTGTCAGCAATAAAAACACCCCTATCACCGAAATAAAATATATAATATCTCTGCTGTCAATCACCCCTCTGCTGATGGAGCGGTAATGATAATTAATTCCAAGGGATTCGGTAAACGTTAAAAATGAACCACTGTTAAAGAGGCCTGCTACCTGATCAAACCCGATGTACATTACAAAACTCAGCACTACGGCAAGAATAAATGAAATGATCTGGTTGCTCGTAAGTGAAGAGGCAAATACGCCAATAGCTGTATAAATAGCAGCCAATAGAAACAAGCCGATATACGACCCCATAATGGCACCCATATCAACATTGCCGGGCGGATTTCCAAGGCGGTTTATGGATATCAGGTATATCATGGTTGGAAGCAATGCTGCCAGCACCAAAACAAGACCAGCAAGGTATTTTGCCATAACGATTTTGAATTCGGATATCGGCCTGACAAGCAACAATTCGAGCGTTTTCATGCGTTTTTCATCAGAAATCAAACGCATTGTAACCGCTGGCACGAGAAACAAAAACACCCAGGGTGAGATAATAAACAAGGAGTCGAGATTGGCATAACCGGCATCCAACACATTGGTCGGCCCGTGGAATATCCACATCACCAGACTGTTGATTATGAGATATAACACCACAACCAGATAGCCGGTTATGGAGCTGAAAAATGCTTTTATCTCTTTTAAAAAGAGTACCCACATAGTTTAAAAATTTTAGCTTTCAAAGGTAGATTATTTCAAGGAATGAAAAAAAAAACGCGTCCAACTTTTTTATTTTCTCTCCATTTTAGCAAATTATAGGATATTTTGACACTTCTATAAAATAATTTTTTATACGAATCACATACTCTTCTAATAAAGCCTGAACTCCAAACCTTTATAGAAGACAACCCCCGACAAAACCGGCATACAGTGGCTGATTTCATCTGTTTATGCTTTGAAGTCTGTAAAAAAACAAGATATTTGTGCTTTTAAAAGAAGAAAAGGTTAAACAAAATGTGGTAACGATAGTTATTAGAACGTTAAAACGTCAAATAAGTTAACACAAAAAATAAAATGTTATGGTAAAAAAAGTACAATCGTTGATTTTTGCTGTATTGATTATGACAATGGTAATTCCTGCTACAGCACAGGAAGACGAAGATGGCTTTACATTTGGAGGCGCCATGCGCTACAATGTAATCAGCACAAGTTATGAAAGTGATCCTACAGCGCTGAGCACTTCAGCAACATGGGACACCTGGCGTCTGAACGTTGACGGCAGCATGGCTGGTGTTGATCTGAGCTTCGAATACAGGTTTTATCCCACTTTTGCAACTCATTTCATGCATCACGGTTATCTGGGTTATGGTTTAACAGATGATCTATACATGAAACTTGGTGTTTTTCAGAAACCATTTGGTATCACATCTTTTGCATCCCACTCATGGTGGTTCCAGGGTCCTTATTACGTAGGACTGGAGGACGACTATGATATCGGGGTAGGCTTTGATTATGCCCTTGGTGACAAAGGCGAGGTTCAGTTGGCCTATTATCGACAGGCTGAGCCGCAGGGCCCTGCTTCTGGTGGTGTAAACTGGGCTGGTGCCGGTGCCGGCAGATATTCTTATGATATCACTGCAGGCAATCAATACACTGCAGGTGGAAACACTTATCATGAGTCCATTCGTGAACTGAATACGGTAAATATCCGTGCAGCTTATGACGTAATTGACGGACTTGAAGTCGGAGGTTCTGCTCAGGTTGGTGGTATTTACAACGACTACCTGATGGAATCTGAAATCGCCACTGCATTTGCAGGTCATGTTGTTGCTGATTTTGCAGGCTTCAACCTGAAGGCTGAATACATCAACTACGATTATGCTGCTAAAGGCGTAGAAGTAGCTGCTGATGGTTCAGAAAGAACTTACGACCTTGGTACAGTTCAGATGGGTGCATACGGATTCAATTATCCCGTAGCTTCAAAAGCAAGCATGTATGTTGCAGGCCTTGCTTACTCCATTCCGGTAGAATTTGGCCCCATCACCAACATTCAGCCATATGTGGATTTCACAATGATTGATAAGCCTGATGAGCTTTACAATCCGGTAGGCGATGATAGCTTTAAAGCTGTAGACACCTACCATTTGGTTCCCGGTTTCCTCATTACTGCAGGAAGCATTTACACTTATGTTGATTTTGCCCTGGGTAAAAACCAGCCATGGCTCACTGAAGACTTTGGTGTTGGCCTTGGACATGGCCGTCTTTATGAATATTCTGACACTCCGGACGAAATGGAACAGTATTATTACACAGACGACATGGATAAAGTAGGCACACCTGTTGAACTGGCAGACATGCCCTGGAACTTAAGATTTAACATTAACGTTGGTTACTACTTTTAAACAATAACTATGGCTCAAATTGAAGTTAAAGATTTAACCCTGATTTTTGGTAAGCAAAAGCAACAAGCATTAAAGTTGCTGGAGCAGGGAAAGGGCAAAGATGAAATTCTTGCCAAAACGAAGTGTACGCTTGCTGTAAATCAGGTTAATCTGGAGATAAAACAAGGCGAAATATTTGTAATCATGGGACTTTCCGGTAGCGGAAAGTCCTCCCTTTTACGTTGTTTTAATCGCCTGAACCAACCCACCCGGGGCGGAATATATTATTCCGGTGATAACATCATGGATGCAAACAAAGACGAACTTCTTAAAATCCGCAGAAATGATGTATCCATGGTTTTCCAGCATTTTGGATTGCTGCCACACCGCACAGTTGCGGACAATGTAGCTTTCGGTCTGGAAATACAGGGGGTTGATAAAGCTGAACGACGTGAAACCGCCTTAAAAACCATTAAGACTGTAGGTCTTGATGGCTATGAAGACATGATGACAGGAGAATTAAGCGGTGGAATGCAGCAAAGGGTCGGCCTTGCCAGAGCTCTTGCAACAGACCCGGAAACTCTCCTTATGGATGAGGCGTTTAGCGCCCTTGACCCGCTTATCCGCAGCAACATGCAGGATGAGCTACTTGACCTTCAGGAAAAAGTGCATAAAACCATTCTGTTTATCACACATGATCTGGATGAAGCACTTAAACTTGGTGACAGAATTGCCATCATGAAAGACGGTAAAATTGTGCAGGTTGACACACCTGAAGGCATCCTGAGTAATCCCGCAGATGATTATGTCAAATCGTTTGTTGAAGATGTTGAACACGGCAAAATCATTACAGCGGGAACCATCATGTTTAAAAATCCTGAACGCTTACGTCTTAAAAAGTCAGGCCCGAAAACAGCCTTACGTCAGATGCGTAAATTTGGTGTAACATCATTACCTGTGGTCACAGATGACAATGTATTTGTTGGATTTGTGAAAGACGCAGATATGGCAAAACTGCAGGATGAAGACTATGATGTCATCCCTGATGAACACATCTATAAAGGGGTAAATACAGTAAAACCCGACACCGTTGTATCAGACATGTTATTGCTTTTCCTTGACAATCAATTAAATCTGGCTGTTGTGGATGATGATAACAAATTACTTGGTGTCGTGGTTCACTCTTCTGTACTTGCAGAAATGCTGGGTCTTGAGCGGGACGACGTTAAAAAGGTTAAAGAATCAGGATTAGAAATACTGGAGGATCTGAACAATGGATAAAAAACTGATAGACTTAGGCAAATACATCGAAAAAGGCATTGACTGGCTGATAGATAAAGCCGGATTCATTTTTGATGGCATCAGTGATGGCATTGAAGTCATTGTTACTGCATTTCAGGATCTGTTGGCAGCTCCGCCATTCTGGGTGATCATTGTGATTCTTACCGGACTGATGTTTTACCTTAACGGCCGCTCTTATGGTTTCAAAACCAAAGAGGGCATAAAAAAAGGATTAGGCATCGCATCGTTTACAGCCATAGGCCTCCTTTTACTTTGGGCAATGGGATACTGGCGCATGACAACACAAACCATGGCACTGGTAATCAGTGCATCCATCATTGCCTTACTGATTGGCATCCCCTTAGGTATATGGGCCAGTCGGTCCGACAGGGCAGAAAGTGTTATTCGCCCCATCCTTGACTTCATGCAGACCATGCCCGCATTTGTGTATTTGATTCCTGCCATCCTCTTTTTTGGGGTTGGTAATGTACCGGGCATTGTTGCAACTGTTATTTTTGCATTGCCACCGGCCGTTCGTTTAACAAACCTCGGAATCCGTGGTGTGCAGGAAGATGTTGTGGAAGCCTCAATCGCATTTGGATCCACAAAACGGCAGTTGCTGTATAAAGTTCAAATTCCCCTGGCTATGCCAACCATTCTGGCTGGTGTAAACCAGGTTATCATGTTGTCACTCTCCATGGTGGTAATTGCATCAATGGTAGGTGCCGGCGGTCTTGGACAAGCTGTCTACAGAGGCATTCTTAAAGCCGACGTAGGGCTTGGTTTCGAAGCCGGACTTGGCATTGTAATTCTTGCAATCATCCTTGACAGACTGACACAATCATTAACTAAAGCGTAGAATTTTTAAACTAAAACTGAGATAATTATGAAAAAGTCAATTTCCAACATTTTTGCAATCATGTTAATCGGGCTGTTTACTATAGGTATCAGCTCATGCGACTCAGGTAAAAAAGGTGATGATAAAGGAAACGAATCAAAAGGTGAACTCGAAATCCTTTATCCCAACTGGGCAGAAGGCGTTGCCTTCACTCACCTGGCAAAAGTAGCCCTTGAAGATCAGGGTTATCAGGTAAAAATTACCCCCATCGAACCAGGTATGATTTATGCTTCACTGGCTAAAGGTGATTCCGACCTGTTCTTCGATGCATGGCTTCCCAACACTCACTCTGACTATTGGGAAAAGTATGGTGATGACCTCACTAAACTTGGTGAATCATTTAGCGGTGGCACAACCGGTTTGGTTGTTCCCTCTTACGTGGAAGTGAATTCCATCAGCGAATTAAACGATCACGCTGAAGAGTTTAACAATGAAATCATAGGTATTGGTAGCGGTGCAGGTATTCATCGCAACACACAAAAAGCCATTGACACTTACGAACTTGATTTCGAACAGATCACTTCAAGTGGCCCGGCTATGCTCGCCAGCCTTGAAAAAGCGCTGAACAAAAAAGAGCCAGTAGTAATTACCGGCTGGAAACCTCACTACATGTGGGCACAGTATGACATCAAATACCTTGAGGATCCCAAAGGAGTATATCCAAAAGATGTTTGCGCTATCCTGTCACGCAAAGGTTTTGAAGAAGATTATCCCCAGGCTGCTAAATTCTGTAATAACTTCAACCTGAAGGAAGAACAGCTTTACAGCCTTATGGGCAAAATTAAAGATGCTTCTGACCCACTCGTTGCTGCACAGGAATGGTACGAAGACCACAAAACTATGGTTGACAACTGGTACCCCGCTGAAAAAGAAACTAAAACTGAAGAGTAAGCTCTTTTACATACCATAAGAAAAGCCCGGTTTTTCCGGGCTTTTTTTGTGCGCGATGACGAAAAATAATTTCCTACATTTGCAGCATGACATCATTTCAAGGCATCATCTTCGACCTGGATGGAACCCTGGCTGACACCCAACGCGATCTTGCAGATTCAATGAATCGGGTACTTGTCGGACACAATTTTTCACCGCACAATTACGAAGCATACAAATACCTGGTGGGAAAAGCTTTACGCAGTCTGGTGATCAAAGCATTGCCTAATGACGTATCAGAAAACATGGTGGCTACCTGCCTCGACGAACTCATTTCTGATTACCGTAAAAACTGCCTCAACAAAACACACCTCTACCCCGGCATTTTTGACATGCTTAAATCAATAGAGGCAAAAGGCACTCCCATGGCTGTATTCACCAATAAAGATCATGACCTGGCTGAGATTGTTTGTGATGCTTTGCTTAAAGATATAAAGATCGAGCATGTCTTTGGCCGGATGGATGAGCGTCCCCGGAAACCCGATCCTGCCGGGGCACTATTGCTGGCTAAAAAGCTTGCCATACCTCCCGATCATATCCTTTATGCCGGTGATACCGACAACGACATGCTGTGTGCCAAAGCAGCAGGCATGACGGCTGTAGGCGTTCTCTGGGGTTTCCGCAAGCGCGACGAACTGGAATCGAGTGGCGCTGATTACATCGCAAAAAACCCTTCAGAGATTTTGGATCTGATATAAAAAAGAGAAAAGCAGCCCCATTCCTGAAGCTGCTTTTAATCTCTCATCTTTATAATATCTGTCTTCTTACATCAGGAAGCTAAGCAATACACCAGCACCCACGGCTGAACCAATTACACCCGAAACATTAGGTGCCATGGCCTGCATGAGCAGGTGATTTGAAGGATCTTCCTTCAGTCCCATTTCCTGGATAACCCGCGCCGAGTCAGGTACGGCTGACACACCGGAAGCTCCGACCATTGGATTTATCGGATTATCCTTGGGTGAGAACCAGTTCATGATTTTTGCAAACATCAGGCCGGATGCCGTTGCAAACATAAATGAAAGCGCTCCCATAATAAAAATCATAATGGAATCAGAAGTCAGGAAGACATCGGCCTGGGTGGATGCACCAACCGTAAGACCAAGCAGAATGGTGATGGTATCCACAAGCGCATTTCCGGCTGTATCGGCAAGTCGTCTGGTAACACCGCTTTCTTTAAGCAGGTTACCAAAGAAAAGCATACCAAGCAGCGGCAGAGATGTTGGTGACAGGTAAGCTGTCAGCAACAAGCCAACAATCGGGAAAATAATTTTTTCCAGTCGCGACACAGCTCGCGGTGGTTTCATCTTGATCAGGCGTTCCCGTTTGGATGTCAACAGTTTAACAATTGGGGGTTGTATAACAGGGACAAGTGCCATGTACGAATATGCCGCAATGGCGATAGGCCCGATGAGGTTTTTGACCGTTTCCCCATTGGCCATCACATTCACACCATTTGCCAGCTTTGAGGAGACAAATATTGCTGTCGGGCCATCCGCACCACCAATGATACCAATAGCACCAGCTTCCGGGGGAGCAAATCCAAAGGCAAGGGCGAGAATAAATGTAGCAAATATGCCAAACTGTGCAGCAGCTCCGAGCAGCATAAGGCGTGGCTTGGAAATCAGGGATGAAAAGTCGGTCATAGCCCCAATCCCAAGGAATATAAGAGGCGGATACCATCCCTGCACTACACCTCCGTAGAGAATGTTCATAACCGAGCCGGGTTCGTACACGCCAAGCTTAAGGTTGAAGTCCACAGCCTGAAACATGGGAATGTTTCCGATGATAATTCCGACGCCAATCGGGATAAGTAAGAGGGGTTCATAATGAAACCGTATAGCCAGAAAAATAAAGACAAGGGCCACCAGCAACATAATCAAATGCCCCGTTGTAGCGTTGGCAAATCCTGTAAATTCCCAGAAGTTTTTAAGGCCGGCAACTGCAGCAGACTGTTTTTTGTATGTAAATCCATCGCTGAGTACGAGCTTTCCGTTTTCGATCACTCCTGTTCGGATTCCAAGATCTATGGTATCGTTGGTTGTTTCGTATCCGGAACTCAGCTTATTGGGATCTTTATTTGTGGCATAATGCACTACTGCTTTGGGATCAAAATTCAGCACAATCATATCGTCTGAAAGTGACCAGGTACCTGTATACCTGGTTTTGGCTGAATCCATAAAAAAGCTATTATTTTCCTTGAATGTAAAAGCTTTATACCGTTCAACTGTTTCATCTGACTCCCCAACCGGATTGGGAATATATCCACCGGTTTTGTTCAGCCATTTTCCTGTTGTAAGTGTTTCGGGGGTCACATTATCTGCAGATGCACCAAGTGCAAAAAACAGAATCAGACCACACCAGACTAGTAATTTCTTCATGTCCTGATTGTTTTACTGGATTTCAACTAAAACATCATTCTGCAACACAGCATCGCCTTCTTTCACTTTCAGTGATTTCACGGTGCCATCAACATCCGCCAGCACATTATTTTCCATTTTCATGGCTTCCATTACCAGCAGAAGATCGCCTTTTTTCACGTCGTCACCCTCTTTTGCCTTAACTGTGAGAATATTACCAGGCAAAGGCGCTTTAATCTGACTAAATTTTTTATCGCTAGTAAGCGGTTTTGTTTCTTTGGGTGGTGGTGTAGATCTCTTAACAATGGTTGGTGTTTTTGTTTTCACCACCTCTTTTTCGAGTTCCACTTCATAATGTGTTCCGTTGACCTCCAGTTCGGCGATCTGGCCTTCCACATTTTTGACTTCTACCTCGTAGGCGTTGCCATTAATTTTAAATTTCAAATTTTTCATTATCAACCTCTTTTAGCGCTTGAAATCCATTACATTATAAATTTTCGAGTTCCAGGGAGAATACTTCCTGGACTTATGTACAACGGTAAGAATCCGATCTTCATCATCGTGAAGCTCATTGAAATAAAGATGCAAAGCATACCCAATGGCAGCGGTAAGTTCACCTGTAACCTCCCCATCTTTTGCGGGTTCTTCGCCGGCTTCAAGCCTTCGTTTTGCTTCTTCTTTACGGATTTTTCTTTCCCGTGTTTTTTTTCCAATGTTCATTACCGATGGCATTGCTCTGAAAATCGTTGACAAAATGATAAGAGCAAGAAAAACGATAACCCATCCGGCAATGAAAATTGTCCATGCCTGTACATCCACATTGGAAAAATCCAAACTTATTTCATTTATAATCATCATAAATTATGGAGATTTAAAGTGGTATATTACCATGTTTTTTAGGTGGCCTCTGATCCTTTTTGGTTTGCAGCAGACTGAGTCCTCTGATTATTCTAAAGCGGGTATTCATTGGTTCAATGACATCATCAATAAACCCATATTTAGCTGCATTGTAAGGATTGGCAGACCAGTCTCTGTATTCCTGTTCTTTTTTGGCTTTATATTCTGCCTTTTCTTCATCGGTTTCAAGCTTGCTGATCTCTTTATAATTGAGCACCTCAACAGCACCCGAAGCCCCCATCACTGCGATTTCGGCTGTTGGCCAGGCGTAATTAAGATCTGATTTAAGCTGTTTGCAAGCCATCACATCGTGAGCTCCGCCGTAAGATTTCCGCAGGGTAATGGTGATTTTCGGTACGGTTGCTTCCCCATAGGCAAACATAAGTTTGGCACCGTTGTTAATAATGCCACCATATTCCTGTGCAGACCCTGGCAGGAAACCGGGGACATCAACCAGCGTAACAATGGGGATATTAAATGCATCACAGAAGCGCACAAAACGGGCAGCTTTCTTAGACGCATCAATATCGAGCACACCAGCGAGGAAAGATGGCTGGTTGGCGACAATTCCCACGGGCATTCCGTTAAACTTGGCAAATCCGACAACCATATTCCGGGCAAACTGGCGATGCACTTCCATAAACTCGTTTTGATCTGCGAGTTTCAGGATGATATCTGTAACATCATAGGGTTTGTTGGGGTTATCGGGAATGATTTTATTCAGATCTTCATCTACTCTGTCGATGGGGTCTTTACACTCATAGAGCGGGGGATCTTCGAGGTTGTTCTGAGGCAGATATGAGAGCAGTTTTCTCAACATCATCAGGCCTTCTTCCTCATTTTCAGCGGTAAAATGCGCCACACCGGATTTAGCAGCATGCACATGAGAGCCTCCCAGATCTTTAACAGAGATATCCTCACCGGTAACGGTTTTGGTCACCTTTGGTCCGGTAACAAACATGTAGGATGAATTTTCAGACATCAGGATGAAATCTGTCAGTGCAGGGCTGTATACAGCACCGCCGGCACATGGGCCAAAAATAGCAGAAATCTGAGGTATTACACCTGAGGCCTCAATGTTGCGCTGGAAAATATCAGCATATCCTGCAAGGCTGAGTACACCTTCCTGAATACGTGCTCCACCTGAATCATTCAGGCCGATAACGGGGGCGCCGACTTTCAGCGCTTCATCCATGAGTTTCACAATTTTCTTGGCGAACATTTCAGCCAGACTACCGCCAAAGACAGTAAAATCCTGGGCAAAGACAAAAACCACACGGCCATCGATGGTTCCGTGTCCGGTTACAACGCCATCGCCTAGGTATTTTTTCTTATCCATGTCAAAATCCCGGCATCTGTGAGTGACAAACATGTCAAACTCCTCAAATGAATTTTCATCCAGCAGAATATCGATACGTTCTCTGGCTGTCAGTTTTCCTTTGTCGTGCTGAGCCTGGATTCTTTTTTCGCCGCCTCCAAGTCGGGCTTCAGCGCGCTTCTCAATCAGTTCTTTGATTTTATCTTCAATTGCCATATCAGGTGGTATGATTTATTTGTTTTTGTTTTCACATAATTCTGTCAGCACGCCCTGAGTAGATTTTGGATGCAAAAAGCCAATATCAAGGCCTTCTGCGCCTCTTCGGGGCTCCTTATCAATCAGTCGGACGCCTTTCTCTTCAGCTTCTTTAAGGCTGGAGTCAATATCGTTAACAGCAAAAGCCATATGATGCAAACCTCCACCTTTTTTCTCAACGAATTTCCCGATCGGTCCTTCGGGATCAGTGCTTTCGAGCAGCTCAATTTTTGTATCCCCAACCTGAAAGAAAGCGGTTTTCACCTTTTGATCCTTCACTTCTTCTATGCCGTAACATTTTAAGCCCAGCACGTTTTCGTAAAATTTAATGCTTTCTTCAAGATTGGCAACCGCAATTCCAATATGCTCTATATGACTAACTTCCATACATTTAGAAATTTATTGTTTGTGCTCACAAAACTAAGAAAAAGCCTCAATAATCAAGCATGATATTCCACATTAAAAAACATGTTTTACAAAAGCTAATTCGTTTACAGAACAAGCTATAGAACATAAATATCAGATGCCCGTCAAATACATTAAAATACAGGGGAGTAAATGTCTTTTTGTATAAACTAACAAGCAGGTAATTCAGACAAAATCATGCATTTTTTTTCAAAATAAATCAGGTTTTGTACATCAATTCCCCCAGATGCTCAAACCGGTCTGAATAATCATCTATGGAAGCCCGAATAACGCGATGGGCTTCTTTGGTTCCATAGGATTCAATAATTCTTGATTTTCTGTCTGAACCAGGCATGTCTTTATATGTCAGGAAGTAGTGTTTTAATCGCTCTATAACAATATCCGGGCAATCCTGGATATCTTCATAATCGCTGTAGACCACATCATTTCTGAGGACAGCAACAATTTTGTCGTCGGCCTCATCCCCGTCAATCATCCGAAAGCCACCAATTGGCCGGGCTTTTACGAGAATATCACCATGGGCAATCGTTTTTTCTGTCAGGACAACAATATCAATGGGGTCACCATCGCCTTTTATGTGTTCTATGCCTGAACGTTCAGCACATATTTCTCCTACCCTGTCACCACAAAATGTTTGCGGAATAAAACCATAGATTGCAGGAACAACGTTGGAATACTTCTGAGGACGGTCAATCATCAGATACCCGGATTCCTTATCAATTTCATACTTTACCGTATCGGTTGATACAACTTCAATAAAAGCTGTAACGACTGAGGGTGCGTCAACACCGATATTAACACCATGCCAGGGGTGAGATTTGTAGCGCAAACCCATAAGGCGACCAATGGGATCTGAAAATTTATCTGCCATAACGTAGTATTTAATGTTTTGCTAACAAGTGAATTCTTCTTTTGTTGATGTAAAACAAAACCCACCTGATACCGGGGGCACAGGCGGGTTATTTCATTCATACTGTTACAGACATTATTTTTGTATTTCAGCAAAGTGCTTATAAAATGCCGGCAGCGTTTCAATTCCTTTATAGAAATTAAACAAGGGATAGTTTTCGTTGGGTGAATGGATAGCATCGGATTCGAGGCCAAAGCCCATCAGAACAGATTTTGTTCCGAGCACTTCTTCGAATGTTGAGATAATGGGGATACTTCCACCACTGCGAACAGGCACCGGTGTTTTACCAAAGCTTTCTTCAAAGGCTTTTTCAGCAGCCTGATAAGCGGGGAGGTCAATGGGGCAAACATATCCCTGGCCACCGTGCAATGGTGTTACCTTAACCTTAACAGATTTGGGAGCAATGGATTCAAAATGTTTCACAAAGAGATCGGATATTTTCTTGTGATCCTGGTGAGGGACAAGACGGGTAGAGATTTTCGCGTGAGCTGTTGAGGGCAATACTGTTTTTGCACCTTCGCCGGTGTAGCCACCCCAGATACCACAAACATCCAGAGATGGGCGAATGCCGGTACGTTCAGTAGTGGTATAACCTTTTTCACCGTGCAATTCTTCAACATCAATGGCTTTTTTGTATTCTTCTTTATCGAAAGGAGCCTCAGCAAGTTTAGCCCTTTCTTTATCACTAACATCCATTACATCATCGTAGAAGCCGGGGATATTGATTTTATTATCCTCATCGGTAAGGGATGCGATCAGCTCGGAGAGAATGTTTATCGGATTGGCTACAGCACCACCGAAAAGACCTGAGTGCAAGTCACGGTTAGGACCCTGAACTTCCACTTCCCAGTAAGACAATCCGCGCAAACCTGTTGTGATGGAAGGCACATCCTGAGCGATCATACCGGTATCAGAAACCAGTATAATATCCGCATCAAGCATATCCTTATGCTCTTCGCACCATGGTCCCAGGCTTGGAGAACCAATTTCTTCCTCACCTTCAAGCATAAATTTGACATTGCAAGGCAGGGTATCTGTTTTCACCATCAGCTCAAAGGCTTTGGCGTGCATAAATGACTGTCCTTTGTCATCATCAGCACCACGAGCCCAGATTTTACCATCTTTAATTACGGGTTCAAACGGTTCAGTATGCCATTTTTCAATGGGATCAACCGGCATCACATCATAGTGGCCGTATACCAATACCGTTGGCTTTTGGGGATCAATGATTTTCTCACCATAAACCACAGGATGTCCTTTGCTGGGCATCACCTCTGCCTTATCGGCACCAGAACTAAGAAGGAGTTTTTTCCAGTGTTCTGCACACTTTACCATATCCTCTTTATGCTCACTCATTGAGCTAATGGAAGGGATGCGAATCAGCCCGAAAAGTTCGTCAAGAAATCTGTCTTTGTTTTCTTCAATGTAATTTTTTACGTATTCCATAATATAGTTATTTATTAATAAACACCTCTGTAAGCACCTGAAAAATAAACATGCAGACGCAGCCCTATGCATTGATGCTGATTGTTAAAGCTTCCATAGAGCGATGCTCCGATGCCAACATCATAAAACATTTTAAAGGTGGCCTGCACTTCAGGCATTACGCCCAAAGCATAATAGCCATCACCAATGTTGGGATTTTCCGGACGCTCAAGCCTTCCAAATGCAAATGTGGGCCCAATAAAAAAGGCCAGGTTTACATATCGCTGTTCGTAACGTATTCCTGCTGCTCCAACGATATCATTCTGATAGCTTATATTTCTCAGACGTTGGTTCAAAAAATACTGATCATCTGTAAAATGATACCCTACTTTAAAGTAGATTGGTTTATAGCGAAAATGGTAGGCGATCGCCATATTGATCTGACTCTCCTCCAGGGTTGTACTGTACCCTGGTCCAATTCCACCTGTCATCCAGTTGCTACCTGTTTGGTAGATTTTATCACCTACTTTAATTTCAGGGAAACGACGATCCCACTTGCTCAAAGGCGTTGTGGTACGGGGATTAACATTCTGAGCTAACCCCTGTAGCGATGCAATCCCTAAAAAGATTGCCAACACGCCGTATTTTATTCCTTTTTTCATAAAAACCCATAAATATAATGGTAAAATAACGAAACGTGAAATGTTTTGTTATTTATCTTTGGTGAAATCTTTTGCAGCCACTTCCAGCTGGGCATACCAGGCTTCACCAAACCGCCTGATGAGTGCTTCGCGGGCAAACTTATACAGCGGAATCCCACTGGTTTCTCCTTTGATTAAGGCAGGCTTACAAATCTCCCATTTATCGTAGTTAACGGCAATAAAATCCGGATACTGCTTTATCCGTATGGGATACAAATGGCATGATACAGGTTTTCTGAATTCAAATTCTCCCTCAAAATGCATCGTTTCAATCAGGCATTTGCTGATACCGTTTTCCTGAATTGCAAACACACATTCGCCGGAATTTTCATGAATCATGGTAACCAGCTCACCTTCCTGGTCGGTAAAGCTTATTCCCTTTCTCTGTACCAGCAATGCAGAACCCTGCTTCATGCGTGGTTGCAATTTATCATAGATATCACGGATGATTGCCTCTTCCTCTTTACTTATCGGGGCACCGGAATCCCCTTCCACACAGCAGGCTCCATGGCATTTATCCAGATCACAGGCAAATTTCTTTTCCAGGATATCAAAACTCACCAGGGTATCGTCAATGGGTATCATAATAACAATTTGTTAAACAGCAACTAGGATATCAGACTTTCACCGGTCATTTCATCGGGTTTTTCAAGGCCCATTAACTTAAGGATTCCCGGAGCAACATCAGCCAGGCGGCCGTCTTTTACGTTAGAAAACCGGTTTGTAACTGCAATAAAGGGCACGGGATTCAGGGAGTGTGCGGTGTTATCGCTGCCATCGTTGTTCACAGCATTATCGGCGTTGCCATGATCAGCAATCACGATAGCATCGTAGTTGTGATCACGGGCAGCTTTAATTACCTTTTCGAGCTGAGCATCCACCGTTTTTACGGCTTTTTCAATGGCTTCATAAACACCCGTATGCCCTACCATATCGCCATTTGCGAAATTCAGGCAAATAAAGTCATGGGTTTCCGCTTCAATTTCTTTTACCAGTTTGTCGGCCACTTCGGGAGCACTCATCTCAGGTTGCAAATCATAGGTTGCCACTTTAGGTGATGGTACCATAATGCGGCTTTCGCCATCAAACACTTCTTCTCTTCCACCGGAAAAGAAGAAGGTGACATGCGCATATTTTTCTGTTTCCGCAATTCTCAATTGCCTTAAACCCCTATCAGCCAGATACTCTCCCAATGTATTTTTCACATTATCTTTTTCATAAATCACCTTAATGCCTTTAAAGCTTTTATCATAGCTGGTCATGCTAAGGTAATTGAGCGGAATGGTTTTCATTCCGTCCTCTGGCATATCTTTCTGCGTTAAAACCATGGTCATCTGCCGCAGCCTGTCGGTACGGAAATTGAAAGCAATCACCACATCGCCTTCGTTTATGGTTCCCCGTGGGTTCCCGTTTTCGTCGGTAAGCACAACGGGCTTGATAAACTCATCAGTAACTCCTTCATCATAGGATTCCTGAATGGCATCGAGAATGTTTTCGGATTTTTTGCCTTTACCATGCACCATCAGATCATATCCTTTTTTGATGCGCTCCCACCGTTTATCGCGATCCATGCTGTAATACCGGCCGACAAGGCTTGCAAACTGTGCCGGTGTATCTTTGATTTCTTCCTGCACATGTTTCACAGAAGCATATCCGGAGCGCGGGTCCGTATCCCGACCATCGGTAAGGGCATGAATGTAAACCCTGTTGAGATTTTCTTTGGCGGTCATCTTGCACAAAGCGATCAAATGGCTATCCATAGAATGCACCCCGCCGGGAGACACCAAACCGAGAAAGTGCACCGCCTTATTTTCTTTTTTGGCATAAGCCAGGGCATCTTTCAGCTTTTCATTTTCAAAGAAACTGCCATCTTCAATGGCTTTGTTAATTTTCACCAAATCCTGATAAACAATACGTCCGGCCCCAATATTCAAGTGACCTACTTCAGAATTTCCCATCTGGCCATCCGGCAATCCGACGTTTTCACCGGAAGCCTGCAATTGTGACTTTGGATATTCTTTTCTGAGTTTATCGTAAAAAGGTGTTTCAGTCTGTGAGATGATATCTGCTTTACTCCCATCGCCAATTCCCCATCCGTCAAGAATTACCAGTAGCGTTTTATGGATATTGTTTGTCATAATCGTAGTATTTTAACAGGTTAACAAAGGTAGAAAAATCTTGTTTAAAAGCCGATTCATTATAACACTAAGCTCAACATTTTTTTGTAGCTTCACAGCACAAAACTAACAGGATAATGAAACGATTGATTTTTTTATTTCTGGCCATCATCTTAACCTCTTTAAGTGGCCGGGCCCAATATCCCGATGAGAATCCTGATTTACAGACTGCCGGCATTTCCTATCTGATAATGGACGCTGAAACCGGTGAGGTTCTCGATTCAAAAAACGAACATACGAGCATGACACCAGCTTCTACGCTGAAGCTGTTACCCACAGCGGCTACCCTTGAGAAATTCGGTCCGGATTTTACTTTTGAAACACGTCTGGCCATTGATGGCACCATTAAAGACGGCGTTTTAAAGGGTGATGTTTACATCCTTGGCGGCAGCGATCCGGCACTCGGATCCGTACGGTTTCAGCAAAGGTATTACCAGCCTCAGACCTTTTTAGCACGCTGGGCAAATGCGTTAAAAGCAGAAGGGATTACCCGCATTGAGGGAAACATCCTCGGATCAGAAAACCAGCGCCTTAACAACAAAATCCCCCGCACATGGATATGGGAAGACATAGCCAATTACTTTGGTGCCTCTGCATCCATGTTAAACATTTACGAAAACACGTACCACCTGCATTTTAACACAGGCGACACTGCCGGTAAACTAACCACAATCAGCAAAGTCATACCACCGGACATTGCCTTATCTTTCAGCAATGAAGTTGTTTCAGCCAATGGCGGCGGAGACCAGGCGTATATTTTTGGTGTGCCGGAATGTGATGAACGCGTCGTTCGGGGCAGCCTACCCAAAGGGTATTCTGACTTTGTGGTAAAAGGAGCCATTCCAGACCCGGCCCTACTTGCTGCCAAACACCTAAAAAAGGAACTCACTGATGACGGAATTGATATTTCCGGCAAAGCCATGACAGGTATGCCTGAAGGAAACGTTGAGATTATTTACCGGTTGAAATCTCCCCCACTGAAAGACCTTATCAAAATCACGAACCACAAAAGCATCAATTTATACGCAAATTCGCTTGGTCTGCTTTTCAGTGATGATAAAATCATGGATGAGGCTTGCGGTGAGATGACTGAGTTCTGGAATCAAAAAGGCATGCGGACAGAAGGGCTTAAACTTGAAGATGCCTGCGGGCTGTCACCATTTAACCAGATATCAGCATACCAACTTGGGTATATTCTTAAATACATGCAGGACTCTGATTACGCGGATGTTTTTCGGGAATCATTGCCGGTAGCAGGGAAATCCGGCACACTCAGGTATTTTGGTCACCGTCGGGATTTCAAGGGTAAATTTACCGGTAAAAGTGGAAGCATCAAGCGTGTGTATTGCTATGCAGGCTACCTGACAACAAAGTCGGGTAAAAATTGTATTGTGGTTGGTATGCTGAACCGTTATGCATGCAGCTCCCGTGAAGCAAAA
>CAYQMB010000059.1:0-252 GCA_964418565.1 uncultured Bacteroidales bacterium
TTAAATTTAAACTTTGGCTCAAGCAGGTGCATTCCGGTAAGGCCGGCATAAAAATTATCATAACGGTAATAAACACCAAATCCGGCGTCGAAAGCAGTTTTGCTGTCTTTATGAGGGATGGCCGGGTCAATGTAAACAGGATCACCTCCGAGGGAGCCGGGAGATACCCAGTCACCATCTACTGACTTATTGACAACACCCAGATTAACACCCAGGCTAAGGGTTCCTGCAGTCAGCGGCATCCGGTAAGCA
>CAYQMB010000059.1:262-18018 GCA_964418565.1 uncultured Bacteroidales bacterium
CATAAATGTTTAGGTTCTTTTCATAGCCAATGCCTTCCTGTAACACATTTAAACCAACTGCGCTGCTGATATCCGGCAATGGCATATCTGCATTAAACACAGTGGTTTGCGGCCTACCCTCAAAGCCAGTCCACTGCTGCCTGTGCACGGAAGTAACACATATTGCTTCATTACTACCTGCATAAGCGGGATTGTAACTCAATGTGTTAAAGTTAAACAAACTAAAATGTGGATCGCTCTGGGCAAGCCCTAAACCTGCCGTAGCAACAACCAAAATAACCGCTAAAATTAAACGCCTCATATCTAGTATATTATTCAAATAGCTCCTTTTTTCAGGCTCGAAATGGTAAAATAAGTAAAAAAATCAAACATAATCAAACTTTATTAACAAATTTTAGTTAATAAGTCAAAAATTGTTAATAACCTCATTTCATCATTTCAGACCTTTTTTAACATCAGCGAAAAATACAACTTTTTTTAACTTTAAACAAAATCTATGAAAATTTTTACCACATCTGATGCAAAAAAAATCGCCTTTTGTCACAAATACATAAACGGCTAAGGGATAAGTTTTATTATCAAACAAAGCTTATCACCTGATTTTCAAGACTTACTTTTTCTTTTTAGCCTGTTTCTTATTAATAATCTCCTGACATTCCTTATACGATAATTTTTCCGGATCTTTTGACTTGGGAATCCTGTAATTCTTCTTTTTATAGGCTATATAAGGCCCATATCGTCCATCCAGGATTTTCATTTCAGGCTCTTCCTTAAAGGTTTTAATTTCCTTTTTCCTGTTTTTTTCCTGTCCTTCACGGATAACTTCCACAGCCCTGTCTTTCTTTATAGTATAGGGATCATCCTGTGATTTCAGGCTGTAAAACTTTTTATTGTAACGCACATATGGCCCGTAGCGACCAATACCAATGATGATATCTTCACCATCAAGCTCCCCCAGGTTTCTGGGTAGTTTAAACAGCTCCAGTGCCTCCTTGAGGGTGATGCTTTCCACATTCTGTCCTTTCCTGAGACTGGCAAACTGTGGCTTATCCTCATCTTCAGAAGTTCCTATCTGAACGTAAGGGCCGTATTTTCCGATTTTGGCTTTTATTGGCTTACCGGATTTGGGGTCTTTACCAAGCTCTCTTTCCCAGCGTTTGGTCTTTTTCTCTTCAATCTCTTTCAGGTTTTTGATGAAGGGATGATAAAATTCATCAATCATTTTTGTCCACTGGATATCTCCTGTGGCAATTTCATCAAATTGTTTTTCCACTTTAGCCGTAAACCTGTAATCCATAATTTCCTGAAAATTTTCCATCAGGAAATCATTAACAACCATGCCAAGTGAGGAAGGCTTCATCCGGCCTTTATCGCTTCCGTAGTTTTCGGTTTGCCTGGTTTCCGAAACTGTATCATTTTTAAGCCTTAACATTTTCACTTCACGGGTTTTGCCTTCTCCTGTTCCTTTTTCCACATAACCACGCTGCTGAACAGTGGAGATGGTTGGCGCGTAAGTAGACGGGCGCCCAATGCCCAGCTCTTCCATTTTTCTTACAAGGCTTGCTTCCGTATACCTGGGCGGAAGGTTTGAAAAGCGCTCAACAGCTTCAATCGTTGTATAGTCGAGCTTGTCACCCACATTCAGAGGTGGCAGAATGCCTTTAGGCCCCTCTTGTGGATCGTCTGTAGATTCAATGTATAGTTTCAGAAAGCCCGAAAACTTAATGACTTCTCCGCTTGCAGTAAAATGGCTGTCCGTTTTACTGCAGTCTATTTTAACATTGGTTCTTTCTGTGCTGGCATTTGCCATTTGAGATGCTACAGTTCGCTTCCATATTAAGGCATACAGTTTCTTTTCCTGTGCCGTGGAACCGGCAACCTGTTTGTTTATATAGGTTGGTCGGATAGCTTCATGCGCCTCCTGTGCACCTTTTGTTTTGCTTTTATACTGCCGTGTTTTTGAATATTCCTTTCCAAACTCAGACTCCACAACTTTCCTGGCTGTGTTGAGCGCCAGGTTTGATAAATTCACTGAATCTGTACGCATATAAGTAATGTGTCCGGATTCATACAGTTTCTGAGCAACCTGCATGGTACGGGACACGGAGAATCCAAGCTTCCTGCTGGCTTCCTGCTGCAGGGTAGATGTCGTAAACGGAGGTGCCGGCGACTTTTTACCAGGCTTCACCTGCACATCACTAACGGTAAAATCAGAATCCTTACATGCATTAAGAATTTCCCGTGTTTTCTCTACTTCCTTTGGTTTCCGGGAGTATTCCGCCTTAACAGCCTTTCCCTTGCCGGTTTTCAGATCCGCTTGTATTCTGAAAGCAGATTCCGGTGTAAATTTACTTATCTCCCGCTCCCTGTCTACAACAAGCCTAACAGCCACAGACTGTACACGCCCGGCAGACAATGAGGGTTTGATTTTTTTCCACAAAAGCGGTGACAGATTAAAGCCCACCAGACGGTCAAGCACACGGCGTGCCTGCTGAGCATTAACCAGATTGACATCTATATCCCGCGGTTTTTCGATGGCATTTTTAATGGCCGATTCGGTAATTTCGTGAAAGACAATTCTATGGGTTTTCTTTTCGGGCAATTTTAAAACCTCAGCAAGATGCCAGGCGATAGCTTCTCCCTCACGATCTTCATCAGATGCCAGCCATACTTTTTTGGCTTTGGATGACAATTTTTTCAACTCTGCAGCTATCTTCTTTTTGTCCGGAGATACCTCATAATGAGGTTCATAATTATTCTCGACATCGACGCCAAATCCTTTTTTCTCAAGATCTCTGATGTGGCCCAAACTGGATTTCACCAAAAAATCTTTTCCCAGAAACCGCTTGATTGTCTGGGCTTTTGCAGGTGACTCAACAATTACCAAATTTTCTTCCATATACGTTACCGGTTTCCCGTATTTTTTTTACAAAGAAAAGAAATTCCTTTGCTATGTTCAAATTAAAACCATTTTTACTAATTTAGCCTTTACGTTAAAGGATAAACAATGAAGCAAAAAAAAGCATATTCAAAGGCATTCCGCAAGCGGTTTCTGTGGATTTTCTGGTCAGCATTTACACTTATTATTGCGGGCATAATTGTCTATTTTTTCATGATCACAAAAGGAAAGATGGGTTTGATGCCGAGTTTTGACCAGCTGGAAAACCCTGAAACCAATCTTGCCACACAAATCATTTCATCCGACCAGGAATTACTGGGAAGTTATTTCCGCGAAAATCGAACAAACACATCCTTTGACAGCATATCCCCTCACGTTGTAGATGCTCTGATAGCTACAGAGGACATTCGGTTCAGAAAGCATTCCGGTATTGATTTAAGAGCACTTGGCAGGGTTGCTTCCGGCGTGTTAACTGGTGACCTGAAAGGTGGAGGAAGCACCATTTCTCAACAATTGTCAAAATTAATTTTCCCCCGCGAGGATCTGGATACAAAACTAAAACTTGTCAACCGGAAATTACGGGAGTGGGTCATTGCCGTAAAACTGGAAAAATCCTACACGAAAGAAGAAATCATCGCCATGTACCTTAACCGCTTTGATTTCCTAAACCTGGCAGTAGGGATTGAATCTGCATCCCGTGTGTATTTCAGCACAACACCTGATTCACTTACTCCTGAACAATCAGCGATGCTGATTGGAATGCTACAAAATCCATCGAAATACAATCCCCTCCGTTATCCCGATAAAACCAAACACCGCAGGAACATTGTATTGCATCAGATGGAAAAATACGGATTTATTGAAGAGAACACGAAAGACTCGCTTCAAAACCTGCCTTTGGGAATAAAATATGAAAAGGTTGATCACAACACGGGAAAAGCCACGTATTTCAGAGAATTTTTAAGGCAGTGGCTTACAGCATCAAAACCTGAACCATCAAACTATATTGATCACCGAATATACGTGGAAGACAGCATAAGCTGGGAAAACGATCCAAGTTTTGGCTGGTGCAAAAAAAATCAGAAAGCAGATGATACCAATTACGACATATACAGCGATGGTCTGCGCATATACACCACCATAGATTCCCGCATGCAGCGATATGCTGAAGAGGCAGTTCAGGAACATCTGGGAGGTTTTCTTCAGCCGGCTTTTGACAAAGAACAAAAAGGCCGCAGTAAAGCCCCGTTTTCCTATCAGTTAACGCAACGTGAAATTGATAAGATACTTGAGAGCTCCAAGCGACGTTGCGAACGGTACCGTGTTATGAGGGTAGCTGAAATCAGCAGAGACAGCATAGACAAAGCATTTAACACCCCGACAAAGATGCGCGTCTTTAGCTGGGAAGGGCCAAAAGATACCATCATGACCCCAATGGACTCCATTCGTTATTACAAACAATTTCTCAGGGCCGGGTTTATGAGTATGGAACCTCATACAGGTTACGTAAAAGCATATGTCGGCGGGAACAATTACAAACATTTCAAATACGACATGGTTTCTCTGGCAAGGCGGCAGGTAGGATCAACCTTCAAGCCGTTTATTTACACGCTTGCCATGCAAAATGATTACAGCCCGTGTTACGAAGTGCCTAATATTGAAGTGAGTTTTAAAATGCCCCCGGGACAAGAACCTGAATTTTACACCCCTAAATATTCCACTTCCAAGCGGGAAGGTGAAATGGTTAGCCTAAAATACGGACTAGCAAAATCATTGAATCAGATTTCGGCATGGGTCCTGAAACAATTTTCACCGGAAGCTGTCATTGAACTGACTAAAGCCATGGGTGTTTCAAGCCATATTGATCCGGTTCCTGCCATATGTGTAGGATCAGCGGAAGTAAGCCTTAAAGAAATGGTTGGTGCATACGGAACCTTTGCCAATGAGGGCATTTATACACGCCCGATGTATGTCACACGTATTGAAGATAAAAACGGAAATGTTCTTGCTCAGTTTCAGCCGTTGCAGGCAGAGGCCATAGATAAAGAAACCGCTTTTCTTATGATTGAGCTGATGAAGGGTGTTGTAGAATTTGGTACAAGTGTCAGGCTACGTTACAGGTATGATTTCACAGCTGAGCTTGCCGGTAAGACCGGAACAACCAACAATCATTCGGATGGATGGTTTATGGGCGTTGCTCCCCGGCTAGTATCCGGCGCATGGGTTGGCGGTGAAGAACGCAGCATTCATTTCCGTGGCATCCGGCTTGGACAGGGCGCCAGCATGGCCCTACCGATATGGGCACTGTATATGGAAAAGGTATATGCCAATCCAAATCTGCCATACACACAGAAAGATAAATTTGAGGAGCCTGAAAATCTCGATGTGGAAACCGACTGTGAAAAGTGGAAAAAGGAACACAGCGGCAGTATGAGTTTATAAATTTATGGAATATTAATTGGCTTATCTGAAAAGTGCTTTCATCATTTTTGAGACGGAATCCACCTGTACAATCTGAATCTGCCGGACTTTTGGCAGATCACCGGAGGCAACCGGTGGTGTAATGATGCGCTTAAAGCCAAGTCTGTCAGCTTCAGAAATACGGCGGGATACCCTGCTGGCAGAACGCACTTCTCCGCTGAGCCCTACCTCACCGCAAAGTACCGTTCCTTCCGGAACAGACACATCCTGATCAGAAGACAATATGGATGCAAGCAAAGGCAAATCCATGCCCGGGTCAATGAGCCTAAGCCCCCCAACAATATTGACAAAAACATCCTTTTGGTTCAGTCTGAAACCGGCACGTTTTTCAAGCACGGCAAGCAACATATTCAACCGCCGGATATCAAACCCTGTAGACGTCCGTTGTGGGTTCCCGTACACAGCAGAACTGACAAGTGCCTGCAATTCGATGAGCATAGGGCGCATGCCTTCAATGGTTGCAGCGTATGCCACACCGCTCAAATGATCTGAACGGGCAGAAACAAACATTTCAGAGGGATTTGATACTTCATGCAGGCCGTCCCGTTTCATTTCAAACACACCGATTTCCTGCGTACTGCCAAAACGGTTTTTTCTGGCCCTTAATATGCGGTACAGGTTATTCTGATCCCCTTCAAACTGCATAACCAGATCCACCATATGCTCAAGCACCATGGGGCCGGCAATATTACCGGATTTTGTGATATGCCCGACGAGCACAAAGGAGACATGATGCTGTTTGGCAAAGCGGATAATCCGTGCTGCTGACTCCCGGATCTGGGTTATGCTGCCAGCCACAGAATCCACATCTTCACAGAAACTGGTCTGAATGGAATCCACCACAACCAGTTTTGCTTCGGTCTCCCTGACAAGATCCAGGAATTTATCAACGTTTGTTTCATCGGTAAACAGTGACCCGGAGTTATCGTTTCCGGTGCGTTCGGCACGCAGTTTAACCTGCTGAAGGCTTTCTTCGCCGGCGCAATACAACGATTTTTGTCCGGATGTTTTCAATAACAACTGAAGCAACAAGGTAGATTTACCTACACCGGGCTCTCCGGCCATTAATGCAACGGTACCCGGCACCAGGCCTCCGCCAAGCACACGGTTAAATTCGTCAAAAGGAAAAGAATAGCGATTTGCCGTGGCCGCATTGATATCACGTAATGAATGTACTTTGGAAACACGGGAATCATCATCCCTGCTACTGTGTTTGCTACTGCTTTTTTGAACTGTAATTTCTTTAAAACTGTTCCAGCTATGGCAGGCAGGACACTGCCCGATCCATTTGGCAGATTCGTAACCACATTCAGAGCAAACGTAAGCTTTTCGTGCCTTGGCCATACACTACATGCGGGTAAATTCACGCCTCAGGTAAGATCCTTCAACGGTTTCATCCAGAAATTCATAGCGGGTCAGGATGAGTACATCATCATTAACTTTATCAACTCTGTAGAATCCGTTAGTGTACTCTGATTCTGTGATTTTCACAAAAACATACGTATTTTCACGATCAATCATATAATAGGCTGTATCCACAGATTCGCCGCCATTACGAACTTTCACCAGGGTTCCGCCGGACTGAAAATCCCAGACTTCTTCATATGGGTCTTCAGCCATCATGGTTTCCAGAAGCCAGCTATCTTCAATATCACTTTTAACCTTTGAAGTACATGAAGCAAACAAAAGGCTTATTCCGGCGAGTAATGCAAGTGCTATGGTTAAACGTTTTAACATAGTATCATTTTTTGTAACTACACAAATATAAGCAAATTGTTTAAATTAACTTATTAATTATTTGCGAAGAAGAATGTCCGGATAAAAATTCAATGGTTTTCACTTCACCTCCGGCGTTGACCACAGTATTATATCCAACAATATCCCGGGGTTCATAATCCCCGCCTTTGACCAGAACATCAGGAACCACCATATCAATCAGGCGAGAGGGTGTGTCTTCATCAAACAGAACGACATAATCCACAAACTCAAAAGAAGCCATAATCAGGGCCCGGGATAGCTCATCCTGCAAAGGTCTGCTTTCCCCTTTTAAGCGTTTTACAGATTTATCGGTATTGAGAGCAACCATAAAGTGCGACCCCATATCAGCAGCTCTGGCCAAGTAAGTAATGTGTCCTTTATGAATCACATCAAAACAACCGTTGGTAAATACGAGTTTATTGATTTCCGGGCGGATTTCAGTCAGCCACTGGTCAAAAATTCCGCTTGAGAGGATTTTATTTTCAATGGCCTGATAGTGCATTAGTCGACCGTATTATTTGTTGGATCCGGAAAAATAAAATCGGGTTTAAAATCTTTGGCTTTTTCGAAATCCATGCTGGCATATGAGATAATAATAACCACATCGCCAACGGTGGCTTTTCGGGCAGCCGGCCCGTTCAGTGCAATGATACCGGAGCCACGCTCGCCTTTGATAACATAGGTTTCCAGGCGTTCACCATTGTTAATATTAACCACCTGCACTTTTTCATTTTCAATGATATTGCAGGCATCCATAAGATCTTCATCAATGGTTATGCTGCCAACATACTGCAGATTAGCCTCTGTGACAGTTACTTTATGTATTTTTGACTTAACAACTTCGATAAACATAACTACTCTACTTTAGTCGGTACAAAGGTAACAATAATTTCACTTCACCAGTGAAATATTATCGATGAGCCTGACATTATCACACCATACAGCAAGGCAAAGGCGGAATACACTTCCCTGATTCCAGTCATCAACAATTTGCATCTTTTCTTCATCTACTATTTCAACATATTCACTATTCAAAAGTTCAGTTGTGTTTATCCTCTGTACAATTTCGGCTTTCAATTCATCGGGAGAAAGGTCGGGAAAAGTTTCAGAGGCTTGCCGTAAGATTTTGTAAATTGTTGCAGCCTGCTGTCTGCCATTTTCGGACAACCGCTGATTTCTGGAGCTCATAGCCAGGCCATCTGCCTCTCTGACAATCGGAACACCAACAATATCAACATCCAGATTTTCACTTTTCACCATTTGCCTGATAATCATCAGCTGCTGATAGTCTTTTTCCCCAAAATACGCCCGATCGGGTTTCACCATATTAAAGAGGCGGTAAACCACATCCGCTACACCGTCAAAATGCCCGGGCCGAAACTTCCCCTCCATGATGTTGTCCAGACCACCCAGATCAAAGGTATTGCGGTCATTATCCGGATAAATATCTTCCGCATCCGGCATAAACACCACATCAACACCTTCTCTTTCAATCATTTCCAGGTCTTTTTCAGGTGTACGGGGATATTTTTTTAAATCCTCGGAATCATTAAACTGAGTGGGATTCACAAACACAGAAACCACACAAATGGGGTTCTCGTTTCGGGCATGTTTGATCAGGCTCAGATGGCCTGCATGCAAGGCTCCCATAGTAGGCACAAATCCGGTGCTGCGCGAATATTCCCTTAATTCACTCAGTGCATTATTTAATTCGACTGGATCCTTTACAATTATCATGATGCAATTTTTTGTAAATATAGTTGATTCAAATCTGCCACGCAAAAATCTAACCGATTCAGATAATTGCATATTCGTCAAAAAATATTTACTTTTGTAAGATATTAACTATACTTGCGGATTATCATGAAGCAAAAAATATTGTTTGTTGCCCAGGAAATTACCCCCTACCTACCGGAATCAGAAATGTCCACCATCGGACGGCATCTGCCACAGGGCATTCAGGAAAAAGGGAAAGAAATCAGAACGTTTATGCCGCGCTTTGGCTCAATCAATGAGCGCAGAAATCAACTGCATGAAGTTATTCGTTTATCAGGTATGAATCTGATTATTGAGGATTTTGACCACCCGCTGATCATTAAAGTTGCCTCCATACAGGCTGCCAGAATGCAGGTTTATTTCATTGATAATGAAGAATTCTTCCATCGCAAGGCTACGGTAAAAGACAAGAAGGGAAACGAATTTGAAGATAACGATAAGCGTGCGGTATTTTTTGCCCGCGGTGTATTGGAAACTGTAAAGAAACTGTGCTGGTCTGCGGATCTTGTACACGTGCATGGCTGGTTTTCTGCCTTTGTCCCGCTTTACCTTAAAAAATCATACATCGACGACCCGCTTTTCAGTGATGTTAAAGTCGTATACAGCATTTATGAAGAGGGGTTTGAAAAAGACCTCAGCGATAAAATCACTGAAACAGCGATGTTTGAAGGGATTGACAAAAAGGACCTTAAAAAGATCTCTGAGAAAGCTGATTTTGTCAACCTGAATAAACTTGCTATTGATAACGCTGACGCCGTGATATACGGAAGCAAAAATATTCATCCGGAATTAAAAAAATACGTTGAAGACAAAAATATACCGGTTCTGGAATACCAGAATCCGGAAAATTACGTTGATGCTTATTCAGACTTTTACGACAAAATACTAGAAGCGGATTAATTTTTATGAAGAAAACATGCATCGTACTCAGCCTCACACTTGTAAGCATTATAACCCTCATTTCGTGTGAAAAAGACCCATCAGAAATAGGAGTGAATTTACAGCCGGGATCAGATAAAATCATTATTGCCACAGACAGCCTGGCGGTTGAAACCCATACCATACGAGACAGCAGTCTGGCATCAGACGAACGGTCTTACAGCCTGCTGGGTAGCATATATGAGCCGGATTTCGGCATTACTGATGCTTCGTTTGTCACACAGGTACGACTCTCTTCCTCCAACGTTCAGGAAGATGTCTCAATCAATGCAGATTCGTTGGTGCTACAGCTTGACTACAGGCGTTTTTATGGTGATTCATCAAGCAACATCGCTTTCGACCTTTACCAGCTTGAAAATACAGACCTGTTCCTTGACAGCACGTATTACTCAGACTATAATCCGGGAAGCGATCCGGCTAATCTGACCCTGCTTGGCAGCTATGACATCACACCTCAACCCGATACCAGCATAATGCAGATCAGTATAACCGATACAGATTTGCTGAGCCTGTTTAACGATAAAGCCATTTATGAGAGCAATGAAGATTTTCTGAATGCCTTTAAAGGCTTATATCTTAAAACGCATACGAAGAGCGAAGTGGGTGGCAGTATTGCATATTTAAACCTTCTGAGTGAAAACAGTCGCATGGTAATGCACTACAACGACAGCCTGACCTACGATTTTTTAATCAACAGCAGTGCTGTCAGGATTAACCTGTTTGATCATGATTACAGCATGGCATCACCGGATCTGGTAAGCGCCCTGGATAACAACACCAATGAAGCTGTATCATTCATTCATTCAGCAGCCGGACTCCGGACTGAACTCAGAGTGCTGGATACCGCCAAACTAAATCAGCTCAGCGAAACCGGAATCAGCCGTGCTCAGCTACAGATAAAAGTGCATCCGGATTATTTCAACGATTATGGAAATCCGGCAAACATGACGATTGTCTACGAAAACAACGACGGACTGTACGAGTTCTTAACTGATTATAAGGTAAGCACAACCCATTTTGGCGGAGAGTTAAACGGCGCAGAGGATGAATATATTTTCAACATTCCGCTCTTTGTTCAAGACCTTATTAACAATGACGGTACGGTAGAACTTGACAATTACTTATCCCTCTTTGCTCTTGATAACAGAACAAGCGCCGGTCATTGTGCCATTTATGGTGGCAACCATGACACTCAGCCATTGCAAATAATGATCGTAACATCAGAATACTAATAAAACCTAAATAAGACTATGTGTGGAATTGTAGGCTATATAGGAAACAAAGATGCTTATCCGATTTTAATAAAAGGCTTAAAACGCCTTGAATACCGGGGATATGATTCAGCAGGCATTGCCATTATGAATCTTGAAAATAAAATATTTAAGCGCAAAGGTAAAGTTTCCGAGCTAGAAGACATGGTAAAACAGGAGGAACTGACCGGTAGCAGTGGCCTGGGACACACACGTTGGGCAACACATGGAGAACCCAACGACATCAACGCTCATCCGCATGAAAGCATGAACGGGCACTTTGTGATTGTTCACAATGGTATCATTGAGAATTACACACGCCTGAAAAAGCGCCTCGAAAACCGCGGGTACCTTTTCAAAAGTGAAACCGATACTGAAGTGCTTGCCAACCTTATCGAATACATTTACCTGAAAGGTGAAATATCTGCAGAGACAGCAGTGCGTCTGGCTTTAAGCAAAGTAGTTGGCGCATACGGGCTGGTAGTTGCCTGCAGAGATGAAAAAAACAAACTTATTGCGGCCAGAAAAGGGTCTCCCCTTGTTATCGGTGTTGGTGACAAAGAATATTACCTTGCCAGTGATGCCACTCCCATCGTGGAATATACAAAATCTGTAATTTATCTCCAGGATGATGACATGGCGGTAATTGAGCGAAACAGCCTCAGTCTGCGCAACCTGGCCAGCACAGAAGACAGCAAGAAACCAACCATTCATAAGCTGGAGCTGGATGTGGATGAAATTGAAAAGAACGGCTACGATCATTACATGCTCAAGGAAATCCATGAACAGCCCAAATCCATAAAAGACACATTCCGCGGAAGAATAAACCCAGCCAAGCACGAACTTAAACTGGGCGGTCTTCACTATGTGATGGATGATCTGATCAAAGCCAAACGCATCATCATCATTGCCTGTGGTACCAGTTATCATGCAGGCCTTGTCGGTGAATACCTGATTGAAGAATTCAGCCGCATTCCCACTGAAGTTGAATATGCCTCTGAATTCCGCTACCGCGATCCCATCATATATGAGGATGACATCGTTATTGCCATCAGTCAGAGTGGTGAAACGGCAGACACCCTGGCAGCCATTGAAAGCGCCAAAGCAAAAGGTGCAACTGTCCTTGGAATCTGCAATGTAGTTGGTTCCAGCATTCCACGGGCAACCATGGGCGGAGTTTATACCCACGCCGGACCTGAAATAGGTGTGGCATCTACCAAAGCGTTCACAACTCAGGTTACTGTTCTGACCATGGTAGCAATGGAAATTGGTTACAAAAACGGAAAACTCACCCAAAAAGAATACGAAGAACTCATTGATGAGTTGAGCATGATACCGGATAAAATCACTTCGATCCTACAGCAGGATGAAGATATCCGCAAAATCAGTGACATCTATAAAAAAGCAACGAACGCACTGTACCTTGGCCGGGGATACCTGTATCCTGTAGCACTGGAAGGCGCTTTGAAACTCAAAGAAATCAGCTACATTCATGCCGAAGGGTACCCTGCCGCAGAAATGAAACACGGCCCCATTGCCCTTATTGATGAAAACATGCCGGTCATTATTGTTGCAACAAAAGACAAATCGTACGACAAAATTGTCAGCAACATCCAGGAGGTAAAAGCCCGTAAAGGTGTTGTTATTGCGATAGTTACAGAAGGAGATGATACCATCAGCAAGATGGCAGACCACGTGGTGGAAGTACCGCATTCAGATTTTGCTCTCGCACCACTGTTAACAGTTATCCCACTGCAGTTGATTTCATATTATATCGCTGTTATGCGTGGATGCAATGTTGATCAGCCAAGGAACCTGGCGAAATCTGTTACAGTTGAATAATATTATCCGGTATTTACAGTTGATATTATAAACAAAAGATTCAAGTTGAAAACAAGAAACAAACATATTAAGCCGGTATTGTTACTGTTAGTTTTGACAGCACTGTCTTGTTCTACTGAAAAAAACACATGGCTCAGCAGGACATATCACAACATTACCGCTCATTATAATGTTTATTTCAACGGACGCGAAGCATACCGAAAAGGCATACAGCGCATAAAAGATCAGCAGGAATACGATTTCACGCGTCAGCTACCGATTTATTTAACCGGAACGGAAGAAACTGCAGGTGCTGCTGTTTCTGATATGGATAAGGCCATTAAAAAAGCCTCAAAAACCATCAAGTACCACTCCATCAAAGCAAAGCCCAAACAAAAAGAAGGCAGGCTGACAGAGAAGCAAAGGGAGTTCATGAATAAAAATGAATACAACGAATGGGTGGATGACTCCTACCTGCTTATGGGCAAGGCTTATTTTGTGAAAAACGAATTCCTGCCGGCACGTCAGAACTTTGAATACATTATCCGGGAGTTTCCCAATGAACCGCTGAGGTTTGAAGCCATGATCATGCTTGGCCGTACTGCTTTGGCCAACGATGATCTCAAAAATACTAAAAACTGGATAGATCAGATTGACGCTGAAGCTGATTTCCCCGATGATCTTATTGCGGAATTTGAGATCCTCAATGCAGCCTATTACATGGAGCTGAACAATCCGAACAGGGCAATTCCTCATCTGAAAAAGGCCATTGAGGAAAACGACGATAAGGATCAGCGTACACGGCATCGGTACCTTATAGCCCAGTTGTATAAAGAGCAGGAAGATTATCGCAAGGCAGCTGAGATGTTCGAAAAAGTCAATAAGAAAAGCGACAATTACGAGCTGGAATTCAATTCAAAAATTAACATGGCCGAATGTTACGGCAAAATGGGCGGGTCATACAAAGACATGAAAAAGCTCCTGACCAAAATGATCAAGGATGATAAAAACATCGAATACCTGGATCAGGTGTATTATGCACTCGCTGAGGTTGAATACCAGAATGGCCATAAAAAGCAGGCCATAGAAAATTACAAGCTATCGAGTGAGAACTCAAGCATGAACAACAACCAAAAAGCCTTATCCTGCATGCGTCTGGGAGATATCTATTATGAAAAACCCGATTATCGCCTTTCACAGGCATATTACGATACCTGCATACTGAATCTGACAAGACAACATTCGCGCTATGATGAAATCAATTACCTAAGTCGCAACCTGAACAAACTGGTAGAGAACATGGATGTTGTAGAAACCCAGGACAGCCTTCAGGAAATGGCAAACATGAGCGAGAAGGAACGTAACAAAATCATTGATGAAAAAATACAGGCGGTAATTGAGGAAGAACAGCGGCAACAAGAATTACAGCGCCAGCAGCAGCAAAACTCCATGCTCTTCGATCAGCGACGTGGAGGCAACCGGATAAATGCCCCCAGTGGCGGCAAATGGTATTTCTATAACCCTGCCACGCTAAGTTTCGGGACAAATGAGTTCCAGAAAAAATGGGGCAAACGTAAGCTGGAAGATCACTGGCGCCGGAGCAATAAATCCACCATAACGGGTGATGGAGAAATGGGCTCAGACAGCACCGCTGCAGACAGCGCTGCCCAGAACCGCATTTCCGATAATAAAACAAGGGAATATTACCTTCAGGATGTACCCCTTACCGACTCCATGATGAAGGCATCCCACAGCAAAATCAAAGAAGCCCTCTATAACCTGGGTAAAATTTACATGGACGATTTCAACGATTATGACAAATCCATCGAAGCTTACCAGGACCTGAACAACCGCTATCCGGATCATGAATATAAATTGCTGACATATTACAGCCTTCATCAGCTGTACGATGATCAAAACAAACCCGACAAAGCTGAATCGTACAAAGAAAAAGTCATCAATCAGTTTCCGGAAAGCAATTATGCCAAAATCCTGCAGAACCCAAATTACATACAGGAGCTTATTGCAAAACAGGAACAGGAAAAATCAGCTTATGGAACCCTGTATGAAGCGTACCGCAACGGCAATATGCCTGCAGTAAGGCAACAGGCAGAAGATTTCTATGCAGATTATCCCGACTCTGAACTCAACGATAAAGTGCGTTTTGTGGACCTGATGTCACAGGCGCTAAGGATGGAACAGTTGCAATTTAAACAGCAACTGGCTCAATTCATTCAGAATTATCCCGAATCCCCGCTTTCCAACAGGGCTTCATCCATTTTGGCTTATCTGGGAGAAAGTGATATTGAAGCCTTACTGGCTGATCTCGAAAAACGCCCGGATGTTATAAGAGAGACTCCATCAGACACCACCGCTGCCGGTAATGATGCCGAACGGGAAAAACCCGCAGACGTTATTTACGATTATGCTCCGGATGAAACCCACTATTACATGGTTAGTGCCAACACAAACAATATTGACACCAAGCAACTGAGGTTTGAAATATCCAATTTTAACATCTTCACTTTTAACATCACCACCTTTCGCGTTTTGTATTATTTACTGGATGATAATACCGAGCTGGTTTTCGTAAAAAGTTTCAAATCTCAGCGGCAGGCTATGAACTACAAAAAGCTGATTGAAAACAATCAAAACGTGTTCGGCGAACTTGACCCGGCAGATTACACCCAGTTTGTGATCACAGAAAGCAATTACGACAAGCTAAAGGAAAATAAAAAGCTGGATAAATACCTGCTGTTCTACAGGAACAATTATCTGAACGAATAGACAGGCTGCTTGTTTGTTACTTAAAACTCAACGCACATGGACAACGTACAGATTCTCTGGACAGATGATGAAATTGATTTGCTCAAACCCCATATTATTTTTCTTGAGCATAAAGGATACCAGGTAGACACAGCCTCCAACGGGAAGGATGCCCTTGATATGGTAAGCAATAAAGCTTATGATCTGATTTTTCTGGATGAAAACATGCCCGGACTTAGTGGTCTGGAAACCCTGGAGCAAATCAAGAGCATTGCGCCTTCGGTTCCGGTTGTAATGATTACCAAAAGCGAAGAAGAAAACATCATGGATCAGGCCATTGGTGCGCGGATCAATGATTACCTGATCAAACCGGTGAACCCAAAACAAATCCTGCTGACAATCAAGAAAAACATTGACAACGAACGCCTGTATACAGAAAAAACCAGCATGGATTATCAGGCTGAATTTCGCAAACTGGGCATGCGCATCAATGACCCTATGAACCACACAGAATGGATGGAAATTTACCGGCAAATCGTTGACTGGGAACTGCGGATTGAAGAGTCGGAAGACAATACCCTGGATGAAATACTAAAAATGCAAAAGCAGGAAGCCGGCAACAGTTTTGGTAAATTTATCAGCCGGAATTACGAAAAATGGCTGGCCAGCGAAGCTGAAGAACGTCCGGTGATGTCGCATCAGTTGATGAAAAAGCGGGTGTTTCCATTGCTCAACGAGGGCAAAAAAGTGGTATTTCTGTTGATTGATAACCTTCGCTACGATCAGTGGAAAGTTATAGAACCATTGCTGTCTCGTCATTACCGCATAAAAACAGACAGCATGTACTACACCATCCTGCCCACGGCAACACAATATGCCAGAAATGCCATTTTTAGCGGTCTGATGCCCTCTGAAATCCATAAAAAATATCCCGACCTGTGGAAAAACGATCACGAAGAGGGTGGTAAAAACCTTCACGAAGAGGAAATGCTTAAAAGCCTGATACAGCGTTTTTTTGGCAAAGACAAAAGCGTGCATTATGAGAAAGCTTTCGATATCAGCTATTGCACAAAAATCAAAGACAAACTCAACAACATCATGCACCACGATTTGAATGCCATGGTGGTAAATTTCGTGGATATGCTCTCACATGCACGCACCGACATGAAAATGATCAAAGACCTTACGGGAAACGAATCGGCATACCGGTCACTGACAAAATCATGGTTTCAGTATTCGCCCCTCTTTGATCTGGTACAGGCCCTGTCAGAATACGATGCCGAGATGATCCTCACAAGCGATCACGGCAGCATCATGGTACAACATCCAGTAAAAGTTATCGGCGACAGAAATACCACCACCAACCTACGGTATAAGCAAGGTAAAAACCTGGATTATAACCCGAAAGATGTTTACGAGATCAGAGACCCCAAAAAAGCTTACCTGCCAAAATCCAACATCAGTTCAACCTATATTTTTACCACAGGAGACGATTACTTCGTTTATCCGAACAATTACAAACACTACATGCAAATGTACAAGGGAACCCTGCAGCACGGGGGAATTTCACCCGAAGAAATGCTGGTTCCTTTCATCCACATGTCGCCAAAATAGACGTATGAGAACTTATAAGCTTGCAGATTTAAACGAACTGCCCCGGCTGGCAGATGCATTTTTAAAGGACTTTGGCAACAATCAGGTATTTGCTTTTAATGCGCCCATGGGTGCCGGAAAAACAACGGTCATTAAGGCTCTTTGCGAACACATGGAGATTGAAGACCTGGTTACCAGCCCGACGTTTGCCATCCTGAATGAATATTACACACCCGACAACCGGCTGATCTGCCATTATGATTTTTACCGCATTGAAAAACCGGAAGAAATCATGCGGACAGGCTTTGATGAATACCTGGAAATGGCAGATATGATTTTCATTGAATGGCCGGAAAAAGCCAGGGATTTGCTTCCCGATAAATACATTGAGGTTAAGATTAAAACCGATGGGGAGCAACGCATCATCACCGCTGAACGAAAAGGCTGATTATTCCGGTTTTCTCTTCAAAACT
>CAYQMB010000060.1:0-17960 GCA_964418565.1 uncultured Bacteroidales bacterium
TTCTCAATTGAGAATTGTGTCGGATTGGCACCACCCAAATAAATGTTGTTGATGGTTATGGTGTCAATACCGGTATTCTGAACCATGAAGGATTCTGATGCGGTATCTGATACGATTACAGTACCGTAATCATGCATTTCAGGATTTACGCTGAAAATGGGCTCAGTTGGCAATACTTCAAACTGTAGCCTTACATTAGGTCTGTATTCATAAAGATTCTCATACGTTGGGGGAGAAGCAGGATCAGGGTTTGTTCCATCGTTATCGTATTTAATGCTCATAGTTCCGTTCACCTCGTGAGTTAAGAAATCTTGTCCACCTTCCCAACCAGTTAGGTTCTCATCAAATGCAATCACTAGGTTGTCAGTGTTATTATAAATGAATGGAGTGTTTAAAACAAATTCAACCCAATTTCCTTCGCCACCAGCTGGTAACACTTCTTCGTAATGAACTTCTTGCAGTTCAGTTAATGAAATCCAGTCGCTAAGTTCTGATTGCGAAGTATGACCCATGAAAATTCGAATCTGACCTGCATCTACCCAATCGTCAGAGTTGTTTTTCTGGTAATACAGTTTGCTAATTCTCATTCCATCCATTGATATTTCATTCTGTAAGAAGATAGATTGAGAATATGAATAGTTATAATAATTATCCATTGGTAGTGGAATACTTTCATTTGTACCAGTGCCAATTTCTACCATATTTTCGGGCAATTCATAGTCAGCATGTCCGCTCAATACAATGGTATCATTACCAGCATTTGTTTCAATGACAACTGTGTCATCATCGGTGCCAATAGCGGAAGGTGTATAGGTAAATCCAAAGCTGTATTCTTCACCTGCGAGCAAGCTGACATCACCTGCAACAAAGTTGGTAGAGAAATCCGTACCACTGAGGTCTGTAATGTTGTTAACCACCAGTGTGTCTGCTCCGGTATTGGAAATGGTGAAAATATCACCAGAACCGATGGTGTTGTTGACCGGTGAATGGCCGGCATCCCACATGGAAAGGTTGAGATTAAGCACTGGATTAGTGGGGAGTTCGCCAAATGTAAGCCTGATATTCGGACGCACTGATTTCAGCGTTGCCGTACCGGGTGATGCCGGATCAATATCCGCAATGCTTGAGCCATCAATACGGCTCATGTTTTCTTGTACATTGCTGGCGTAGAAGCCTTCATTCAAGCTATACATATTATCTGAATTATCATCAAATGCGATAATCAGATTGTCTGTGTTGTTATAAACAAAAGGATTGTCAAGAGTGATCTTAACCCAGCCCTGAGCATCGGGAGTTGAGAACGTACCGGAATATACTTCAACCATTTCAGTTACCGGATACCAGGCAGCATCAAGATTCGTCTGCGTAAGATGCCCCATATAAACGGTGATATCTTCAGGCATTTCGGTAGAATTCAACTGTCGGTACATGATATCATGTATGGCTGAATCCGGTGTGTTTATTTCACTCTGCAGGTAAATGCTTTGTGAGTACGACCAGTTTGTGCTGGCTTCCATTGGCAACCTGGGGGTTGACACAGTATCATCATTTGCCCAGCCAATTTCTACCACATCACCAGGTAGAGCGTAATCACAGTGTCCATAAAGTACGATGGTATCGTTACCTCCGTTGGTTTCAATAACCATAGTATCCTGGTACGTACCTATGGCAGTTGGTGCGAACTCAAAACTGAATTCATAATGACCATCAAGTCCGAGATCAACATCACCAGCTACAAAACTGGTACTGAATGGACCGCTGCTAAGATCACTGACATTGCTGACAGTAAGGCTTGTCTGTCCGATGTTTGTTAACGTAAAGGTTTCACTTGTTGCAGTGTAACCTATCGGACGCAGTCCTGCATCCCATTCGTTGGCAGAAAGTACTGGAGTAGCTGTAGCAGGTACAGGATCAAGCATCACATCATCAATATTGATGTGATTGTAAGTATTGGAAAATATACCCTTAAATGCAATGAAATATGGTGTACTTACGCCCGATGATGCAAGGTATGTTTCAAACTGCTCATAAGCGTCAGTGAGGGCAAATGCACCAACCTCAGTAAAGGTGGTTGTGTCTGCCGGGTCTGTCATGACACCAACAATTACGGAGTCTCCAACTTCACCATCAGCCGAGAAAAGCAGTTTGGCATTGTTTACATCAACCATGCAAGGTGGTGTAATCAGGAAATAGCTTCCATCATCACCACCGCTGCAATACATATCAACAGAATTCGGATCGCTGACAGTTGTAGAGGCTTCAGTTTCAATGCTTGAATAAGTGGATGAGGAATTTATAATGGATGACCAGCCCAATGTCAACTCAGGTACGCTGGTGGTGCCCGGATCATCAAAGCCTTCTTCCCAGGGAACGGATGTAATCGTTGCATCATAACCGTAACCGCTGAGCATTACGGAATCAAGGCCTTCACTTGTGTCAAAGTATACTTTGGCAGATGCAGCACCTTCAACGGTAGGAGCAAAGGTAGCTGAAATGTCAATTGCATCTGCAGCATCATTGGTCATATCCACCGGGAAACCTGGTAAACCGGAAATTGTAAATTCACCCGGATTGGCTCCGCCAAGGTAGATGTCATTGAGAGTAAGCGTACCAACGCCGGTGTTTTGAACGTGAATGTTTTGATCGGTTGTACTATAAAGGATGATCGTATCATAATCATGACTTTCCGGATTCACACTTAGTACCGGTGTGGTTGGCAGGTCCTCAAAATACAGGCGTACATTTGGGCGGAATTGTTCAAAGTCTGTATTGTATTCACTGAGAGGAGGTGGACTTGATGGATCGGGGTTTGTTCCATCATTATAATAACGAATACTCATGTTGGTTTCAACTGTATGATTATAAAATTCATCAGAAGCACCATCATAACTTGGCGTGTTTTCATCGAAAGCGATCACCAGGTTGTCAGTATTATTGTAGATGAACGGGGTTGTCAGAACAAACTCTACCCAGCCATCTTCATCACCTGCAGGAAGCGCTTCTTCATAATGAACTTCCTGCAATTCAGTAATCGGAATCCAGTCTGATACAGTTGTCTGAGTTGTGTGACCCATGTAAATGTTAATCTGACCTGCATCTTCCCAAACGTCTGAATTGTTTTTCTGATAGTAAATTTTTGAGATGCGCTGATCTATAATGTTGATTTCACTTTGAAGGTAAATCGATTGTGAATATGAATACCCGTAATATGGCTCCATTGGCAGATGGGTGCCGGTTTCAGTGCCGTAGCCGATTTGAATAAGGCCTTCGGGGCATTCACCTGTCAAAGGAATGGAGGTTACACCATTTGTGTGAGTAACATCCAGGTAGGCAGTTTTCAGACTTGCTGATTCTGTCTGAGGAGCAAATTTGACATCCACAGTCAGCTCGTTTCCTGAGTTGGCTGTAAGATCAAAAGGCAGAGTAGCACTCATGTTTTCAGTAAAGAAATCTACTGCATCTGCACCAGTGATGCTGATATCAGATACTTCGAGTGTGTTAATGCCGTAATTTGACAAACTAACCGTAACGGCATTGCTGGTATCATTCATGAATACCATGCCGTAAGCAACAGAATCAGGAGAGTAGTCAAGGATTGGACCAGTAGGAGTGGTTTCCCAAAGGAAATCATCCACCTGAATGGTTTTGTTGGTACCGTCCCAATTTGGTTGAATGGCAATAAACCATTCTCCGGAAACAAGACCAGCAGGGCTCATGTCCAGAATGTACTGCTCAAAACTTGAAGTTAGATCAAAGTTCTGAAGGTTTGTGTATGTACCGGCAATGTCGGTTGTGTCGGTAACCACACCTACCTTAATCTGCTGAGCGGGGAAAGCCGTGTTTGCCTTAGCATAAAAGCTTGCCCGGGTTCCGTTCGGGTCCAGGCTTGTTCCGGGACTAACCAGGAAATAATCGCTGGTTTCGTCGGTTGAATTGCTGAATTCAACCGCCCAATCCGGAGAGTAAGCCGTTGTGTTTTGAACTTCAACAGTACCCTCAGCACTGTTCGTGTAGTAGCTCCATCCGGGAGGAGCCTGGTCTGTGTCCCAGTTTTCGCTGAACGGCAAACTGGTAATCTGACCGAATGAGCTAAGCGGGATACCTACCAATAGGAATACCCCGATTAACATCGGAATGAAATTGTAAATTTTTCTCATAGCACCAATTATTTTTAATTGTTAAAATCGCTACAAGTTACCAATAATAATTGAATGTGAAATTAAAATCATATCAAGACTGGTAGCTTGTAATCAATAGGCTTTAAATAACATACGAAACACAAAAAAGTTGTCATCTTCACGGTGAAATTATGATTTTTTATAATGTTTAGCAGTGATTGTCATTTAGCTTGAAATAACATGTATCAAATTTTGAACAATGTGTAGCATATTCTGATTCTGCGGTTTATGAATATTTTCCATACTTTTAGAAGCCGGAAAATGTCTGATGATAAGCGTGAATTATTCCATATTGATTAAATACTCAGATCCTCTGAACGTTGCAGTAGCGTAATTATCGCATTCGCCATCGCCAAAATCAAGCGTGATGTCATCATCCATGGAGTGAATGTTGATATCCATTGTGCCGGAGCGTATCCATCGGCATTTCACCCACACATCAAGGGGAGAATTATCCCGGATGGAAATATCATATTCGATGGAGTCAGAGCTCATGCCTTCTTGCACACCCGTGATTTTGTACACATCATCTTCATACAAAAGAGGCGTGCTGTGTCCTTCCTGCCACTCGCGATGTGTTTGCTGTGTGAATTGATATGTTTTTGCATCGGGTGCATGTATGATTCCGTTTTCTATTGCAACATCAAACTGAGGAATGGAATCGTTGCTGATTTCAACAAAATTGATGGTTTGTGTGCCCTCAATTTTGAAATTGTCCTGATAAAAATTGTCAAACTGAATCCTAAGTTCACATCCGGGCTGTGAATAAAAACTCGTTGCCGTAATAATGAGTTTGCCCCGGCGCTCACGCATATCGCTGCATAAATGATCAACAGGGCCATAATCCAGTGTGATGGTTTTTGGCCAGGTGTCAGAATCAAATGGTTCAATGCTCAGGGCTGGGAAGGGATCTTTAACCACAGGTTTTGCCTCATTTGCTTCGTTAATGCTGTCTTCGGCGTAGCGCATGGTATTGTTTACCTGATTGAAAATATCCTTATATACAGTGGTGGATTGCGAGCTTTGCTCAAGAACCCTAATCGTCTGCTCGGTGCTTATATTATTATCATAGGTGATTTCGCAGGCACTTAAAAAGATAAGTGTTGTAATAAGTGTTCCCAGGCCTGCTATTCGAATTATTTTATTCATCCTGTTTTGATTTTTCCAAAATGAGGTAGGAAAACGGCGGATCATGTTCCGGGTATTTTTCTTCGCTGACAATTTCCCATGCGTTGTCATCATATGGTGGAAAAAAAACATCCGCTTCCGGTTCCTCATCAATTAATGTTAAATACATTTTATCGGCGTATGGTAAAAACTGCCGGTAAATGCTTCCTCCTCCTATGATGAAGTTTTCCTCATTTTGGTTGCACAGGCTCATTGCTTTCTCAATGGAATCCACCATGATACAGTCTCTGTCCGGGTGTTTTTCAGGTAAAGAGCAGTCTTCCGGATGATCAGTAATGACAATGTTTTTACGCTTGGGTAACGGCCCCTTTGGCAGGGATGCAAATGTGTTTCGCCCCATAATAATATTATGACCGCTCGTGATTTTTTTAAAACGCTTCAGATCATCCTTAATATAATACAACAGGTCATTGCCTTTGCCAATGGCTTTGTTTTTTGCGATTGCTACTATGATTGAGTATCCCATGTTATTTACCTTTTAAACCGCAACTTTTCCTTTAATGTGTGGATGCGGATTGTAATTTACCAATTCGAAATCATCAAATTTGAAATCAAATATTGACTTTACATTCGGGTTGATTTTCATTTGGGGTAATGGCTTTGGCTCCCGGGTGAGCTGGAGTTTAACCTGCTCAGTGTGGTTAAGGTAAATGTGTGCATCGCCGTATGTGTGAATAAAATCTCCGGGCTTGTATCCTGTCACCTGTGCCATCATCATTGTAAGCAGTGCATACGATGCGATGTTAAACGGAACGCCCAGGAATAAATCAGCGCTGCGCTGATACAACTGACAGGAGAGTTTTCCCTCTGCTACATAAAACTGAAAAATGGTATGGCAGGGAGGCAGAGCCATGTCATCTACGTTGGCAACATTCCATGCACTGACAATATGCCGTCGGCTGTCGGGTTTGTGTTTCAGTGAATCAATCACCTTGCTGATCTGATCAATATGTCGTCCGTCAGGAGTGGGCCATGATCGCCACTGATAACCATAAACAGGCCCCAGATCTCCGTTTTCATCGGCCCATTGATCCCAGATTTTTACCTTATTTTCTTTTAAATAAGCTATGTTGGTGTCGCCCTGCAAAAACCACAGTAGTTCATGAATGATAGAACGAAGATGGAGTTTTTTCGTTGTCAGAACAGGAAAGCCTTCGGATAAATCGTAACGCGATTGATGGCCAAACACAGAAATGGTCCCTGTGCCTGTCCTGTCATTTTTTTTGGTTCCGTTATTCAGAACATGATCAAGTAAATTAAGGTATTGTTTCATGCTAAAATAGAATCAGTTTTAGTGTTTCATTAAATTCAGAGGATTGCAATTTACAAAAATACATTCCATTGCTCAAATTTAAGCTGTTTTTGGAGGTGTGTATGTCTGTGATACCACGCTCACACCATACACTGGTTTTCACGACGCAGCGTCCCCGGTCATCAAAAATGGAAATATCAACATCCTGCGCCTGCTCAAGAACAATATCAACGTGGATGTCGTTTTGTGTGGGATTCGGATACAAGCGCGCTCTGGCATCTTCAAGTTCCGCCCAACGCAGTTTTAAACGTTTGACAAAACTGCGGTTTTCAGCATCGGCGGCCCGTACATAAACGTGTTTTACAAAGGGTGCGTTTTTTTGGGCACTCAAAAGGCCGTCCTGGCTCAGACTGATGCCGCTTTGACTGTTTGCCTCATTTGTGGGCGTGAGATGCCACGTGTTTTTTGTGCTGGATTTTGCGACAGGCAAAAAATCACTCAGATAAGTGTGGTTAAGCGTTCGTACCTGAAGGGATTCATTCCAGGCATCATCCGGATATTGTTGCAGGTAAATTTCTCCGGTTTTGTTAAGTACGGCAGTAATGCGGGTTTGTTTTACCGTGTTAAATTCGTTGTCAACTTTCCGGATTACCCAGTGCACAAAGAGACTGTCAGCATGTGTCTGATAATACACCTTTCCGTCAATCGATCCTTTGTTTACACTATTGAACGCCATGATTTCAAAGTTTGTGGCAGGAGCGGTTTCCGGAAACCAGGCATACGGCTCTGTATCGTTAATCACATTATCAAAAAACATTCTTCCTTCGGGGTATAAGCAAACAGAATCCCAGCTTCGGCCTCCAAAAGGGAAATCAAATTCCAGGGGAACCCAGGTGTTTTCATATACGGGAGCTACCGTGGGCATGGGAATATCACGTTCGATGGTTTCACTTGTGTATTCACGGATGTTGGCAAATTGATACTTGACCGGTGGTGTTGCATTTTGTGTTTGCAACTGAACAGACAGGCTGTCCATTGTAAATAAATCATAAGTGCTTTTTGATTCAATGATAAATGGCTTTATGTTGGTTGTGCTTTCCAAACCGTAAATTACCTGTGAGAACTGTATGGTATCCTTTTCAGGGATGCTTATGTCTGTATTTCTGCATTCATATTCATTTTGTGTGTTGGTGTTGTGGGAAAAAGAGCAGGAGTTTACTCTCCCCGTGGTTTCTCCATTGTTTTCTATGATAAGAAAAAAGCGAGCCTGACCGTTGATGTCCAGGCTATCCAGTAAGGGCTCAAGATTCAGGCCCATTTCAAGTTGTTCCTTTCCGGGTTGATGGACCAAGGCCGGCAGGTTATGCGGACCTCCCTGAAAATGCACCAGTGGATAATCCATAGTTTTTTCAGGATACATAGCTTCTGTATCGGAAGCAATGCCGATTTTAAGGTTTACGTGATTACGGTCGGGATGTTCAAAATCCAGCTTGCAGGTTACCTTAGGTGTGGGTGCATGTTCTGCCTCCAGAATAAATACCCGTTGGTCCCAGATTTCACTTAGTCCGTTGTAGCGTATTAAAAATATGCCGTTTGACTTGGAAATTCCGGGGTAGTAGTTTCCCCAGGTATTTGAAATAACCCAAAAACCGGTTTCATTATCATCCATGTCCACTACACCATCGTTATTGATGTCTATGGTGTCGGTACTGAGGCCATCATCGTTAAAATCAAACAGTGCAGTATCAACGTAACCAGTGATGGTCAGAGCATGTGTTGGCGGTCCATATAAAAACTCCATCATGGGTACGGTATCATACGGTTGAGCCAGAATTGAATCCGCTAAAAAGCCATCTGTGTGTAAAAAGGAGGAGTTGGAGTACACCATGGCTACTCCGCCGTGTTCAGATCCTTCAAGATGATCATTCAGGTAATGTTTTAATACTGAAAGGTTTTCATCTTTTGTGACATCCAGACTATAATATGATTTCACACGGCGATGCATTGAGCTTAGGTATTTGTCATACCCGTCCATCCAGATTCTGCCGGTAGTATCCTCATTGACCCCAAATTCTTCAACGCTGGGATGGCCGGCAATCTTCATCATATCCCATGAGTCAAAAGCAGAAGCGCCAAACCAGCCAAAACCGCCGGTTAGGTAGTTGAATGTAAAACTAACGGGATACTGATAATTCGGATCCGAAGCATCCCCATCAATAAGGCGATTGTATTCATAACCGAATACATTGTATACTCCGGCAGCCTGGCCACAGGTGGGTAGCTCCTGATTCATCAGCGGGGGATAGAATTTTTTTGTGTGGTTTAAAACCCGGTTCGGCAACGATGGTGAAGATTCACCAAGGTATTTGTCCGGAACCGGCAGGTCTGCGGGATGAAATGTCGCTGGCTGATTGTCCTGAGCATGAGTATTTAGCGTAAAACACTGCAGACATGTAAACACAATTATTATAATGTTTTCCCTGATCATTCTATATAACATTACGGTAAGATCATTACCAGATGCTGCACAAATATACCACGAAAATGGCTATTGCCGGTAAATAAAAAATGGTTCTTTTTGAGCAGAAAAAGACATCTTCGCGTTGCTGTCAGCCCAGAATCATTCCCACCATGGTTGCAGACAGGAGAGAGGCCAGCATTCCGCCCAAAAGTGCTCTCATCCCGAATATGGACAATTGCTTCCGCTGATTTGGTGCCAGCGAACCAATACCACCAATCTGAATGCCAATGGATGCGAAATTGGCAAATCCGCAAAGCATATAGGTAGCCATAATGATGGATTTTTCCTCCGCAAAAGCTGCTGCATCTTTGAGTTCAGCAAGGCTGATGTAGCCGATAAATTCACTCATAATAAGCTTTTCACCCAGCAGTCTGCCCACAAGATCAATGTCCGGTCCGGAAACCCCAATCATCCACATCAGAGGTGCAAAGGTATAGCCCAGTAAAAACTGCAGCGACAAGCGGGTATATTCTCCCCCTGTGGCTTCTGCAATAACACCGTTGAGATTTGTTAGTCCGCCGACCCATCCAAAAATTCCGTTGAGCAGAGCTATCACAGCAACAAAGACAAGCAACATGGCGGCTACATTCACAGCCAGCTTGAGTCCTTCGGTTGTACCATTGGATAAAGCATCCAGAATATTGCTTCCAACTTTATCTTTGGATACTTCAACTTTGCCACTGACGTCTTTGGTTTGCGGTGCCAGTATTTTGGATACAACAATTGCCCCCGGGGCTGCCATCACCGAGGCAGCCAGCAGGTGTTTGGCAAAGAGCAGCCGCATGGCCGGATCATCCCCGCCAAGGAATCCGATATACGCTGCAAGCACCCCGCCGGCCACCGTTGCCATGCCTCCTATCATGACCAGCAGGATTTCAGATTTATTCATCCCCGGCAGGTAGGCTTTGATCATCAATGGCGATTCCGTCTGACCCAGAAAAATATTCCCTGCTACTGAAAGTGACTCTGCACCACTAATGCGTAGGGCTTTCGTTAACAGCCATGCGAGTCCGTAAACGATTTTTTGTATTACGCCAAGGTAAAACAAAACGCTGGTAAGGGCTGAGAAAAATATGATTGTTGGTAATATCTGAAAAGCAAAAATGTATCCATAGGTTTCTGAATCCATCAATCCCCCAAGCAAAAACTCAGCTCCATCCTGACTGTAACTCAGTATCTTGACAAAAATCTGTCCTATGAATTCAAAAAAGGTTTTTACAAACGGAATCTTTAAAATACTGATGGCAAGCAAAGCCTGTATTCCCAAGCCAATTCCCACGACACGCCAGCTTATGGCTTTTCTGTCAGTGGAAAAAATCCATGCAATAAAAATCAGAAATGCCAGACCGAGTAAGCCCCTTAATATGCCCATGAGGCTGATGCCCTGGTTTTTTAATATCTCAGAAGCTCCTGAATCATAGGTTTTATGCATTGAAAATTCATGATTTGCAGATTCCAGTAAAAGGCTGTCTTTACCCGAGGAGCTTACATGATACGTATAATGAGCCTGGATAAAATCTTTACCGTTTAAATTGAGGGCCTGAGGAATGGATAACTTGTTGTTTTTATAAACCAGTAAAGCGGAAATGCTGTCGTTTTCGGCAAGCATTACTGAATCGGGCTTATAAAAGTTCACTCCCGGGCACAACATTAGCTTTAACCGGTTGTCTCTCAATGTCCACAGGGCTGATATGCTGTCGCTTGATGAAGTAAGCATCGCTGTACCGTCACTGGCGATATTAAGCTGCTTGTACCCTTTTGGTAATGATCCTTCATAGGTTTCATACGTTCCGGCATTAAGCTTTACATTATCAGCCTTCAGATCAGTTGCTGCCAGAATACCTGCTACAATAGCCAGCAGGATAATCACATATCGTTTCATCATTCGTTCTGGTTTGATTTCCTTCGTTTTATCTCATCGCTTATGCGTGAGGCTTCTTCATATGCCTCTTTTTCAATGGCGTTCTTAAGCAGTTTATTTAATTCATCAAGGCTCTTCTCCTTCAGGCTGCTGCCAGAAGATTCAGATGTGGTTTTTTCGGATGTATCGCGGGTGGATTTTTGCGGTTTTTCTGGTTCAGGTTCATCATCTTCTATATTGATGATTAATCCTGCTTTTTCTATGATTTCCTGGGTCGTATAAATCGGACAATCAAATCGTAGCGCCAGGGCTACAGCATCTGAAGTGCGGGCATCAATTTTGATGGATTGGCCCTGCGTTGCCAGTACGAGCTGTGAGTAGAACACGCCTTCTTCCAGTTTATAAATGGTCACTTCATTTAAATGCACATTTAACTTTTCTGCCATACTGACAAATAAATCATGGGTCAGCGGCCGGGGAGGTTTTAAGTTTTCCAGTTGAATCGCTATTGCCTGGGCTTCAAAACTTCCTATTATGATGGGTATTCTGTGATCACTGCCCTCAGCCTCCAATACCAAAGCATATGCTCCGGTTTGTGTCTGGCTGTAGGAAAGTCCCAATACCTTGAGTCTTATTTTGTCCATAGACCGACCAATTTTATCGCGTTCTACAAATATAATAATTCAAAGGTAGTTTCATCGGTTTTTCCCGAATTTCATTCTGCTATCAATGTCTGAAAGCATACTATTGCTGATTGCGAATGGCTTAATTGTCAGAAGCACAGCTTGTAAGATTGAGTGGGATGCATGGTATTTTTCATGCTGATTTTTTTATTTTTGCAATGATATGCTGGTTTTAATTAAATCTTAAATGAAAGATGAAATTTCCATTAACCTTTAGCGCTCTGTTGCTCGTGATGATATTTACTGGGTTTATTGGCAATCTGTCTGCGCAGATTACCGATACACTTACATCACGTTTTCTGGAAAACCTGAATTGCGAAAAATACGGTGAGGCAGTCGCATTTTTTTCTGATGATCTAAGCGAAAGTTATGATACTGCCTGGTTACAAAAAAAACATGAGCTTTACAATAATGCTTTTGGTCAGGCGGAAATCCGGGATCTGGTGCTGAAATCATTTTATGGCAACAAGCATATTGTTTGCCGGTTTATGTGGTATGGCGATCAGTCTGTGAAATTCAGATTTGTAATTCAGGGGGATGAAATTGCAGAAATCAGCATTGGTAAAGAAAGTATCACCAATGCTTATAGCCTGCCTGAATATGCCGGGAGAAAAGATGTTGTACTTCGGCCTGTGCTTATCCGTTCTGGTAAATATGCACTGCCCGGGGAAATTGTGGAACCTGCAGGCGAATCGGCCGGCAAATGGGTTGTGTTTGTGCATGGTTCAGGACCTGCAAACCGGGATGAAGCAATGTTTGGTAACCGCCCGTTTAAGGACATAGCATATGGATTGGCAAAACATGGAATTTCAAGCCTGCGTTATGATAAAAATACGTACCTTTTTGGACCTGAGCTTTCGAAAGAAGACGGGATGACAATGTGGGACGAAACCGGGAACGATGCTGTGTCTGCTTTTAACTATCTGAAAAAGTTTGAACAGGTTAAAAGCCAGAATATTTATATGCTTGGTCATAGCCAGGGGGCTATGATGATGCCGGCCATCTGCGATAGCATTGAAGCCGGCGGGGCTATTATGATTGCAGGTAATGCGCGCCCTTTGCACAAGTTGATGTATGAGCAGTTTCGTTTTTTGATGAAGCAGGATGGTCTTAGCAAGGCCGAAAAGCGGCGACTGGACATTCAGAAAGAGCATATAGAAAATCTTAAAAAACTCAAAAACATGCCGGTTGATTCCGTTGATTTCGCCATGCCATACGGTCTGCCGGCCTCATATTGGAAGTACTTGCTTGAATATGATCAGACAGAGCGTATAAAAGAAATTGATGAACCCGTTTTGCTGCTGCAAGGCAAAGGAGATTATCAGGTAAGAATGAGGGATTTTCGAAAATTCCGCCGTGCTTTGCTCTTTTCAGATTTGGAATGGAAGGCAATTGCTTATGATAAAGTCAATCACCTCCTGTTTGAAAACCAGGGCAAACCATCCAAAGAAGAGTATAACCGAAATGAAAATGTCGAAGGTTACATTATTGAAGACATTGCTAATTGGATACAAAACAAGTAGAATCAGTGATTTTTTCTCTGGCTTGATGGTATGTCCATGTCTTTGGCTTTAATGTTTTTATTGTCAGAAATGGTTGGATTGTGTGCCTTTTTTCGGAAAGAAGAAGGAGCAAATGTGAAATTTTTAATGCCAAATTTGCGGGCAAGGAGTTCAAGGCCAAGCAGGGAAAAAGTACCGCCGGGTAACAGTGAAACGGAAGCAAAAAAACCAATTCTGCCGACATCTTTCAGTTGGGCTATGGCTTCCTTAACCTCGGCGGGGGTAGGCGGTTCCGTCCGTTCGTTTAGTTTTAGTTTCTGCTCCAGCATTTTGAAAAATACCTCAGCCATTTGCTTTGTTTCTTTGCTCTCGTTTCTGAAATTGCTAAACATATGCCTGAGCTGATTGCCAGTCTTTTCAGCAAAATGCTCCGCATTACGCTTGTTTTTTTCAGTTAGTTCAAGCTTTTCTTCCGTTTCTTTACGATTATCGCCAGAGATTTTACCTGATTTCATGATTATTTTATGGATAATTTGCATCAAAGGTACAAATAGTTTTAATATTTAATTAGCTTTAATCGTCTGGTACGATCTGTTTTAGCGATTTTAACCTGAAAAATTTTCTAAATAGTACATTTTTTTTGGAAATCTGGACCAAGATATTGGATTCTTATTATATTTGTATCGAACTTAATTTTAATTTATTTATTATGAACAAAGGAATCGTTAAATTTTTTAATCAAACCAAAGGTTATGGTTTCATTAAAGATGTAGACTCAGACAAAGAGTATTTTGTACACGTTAGTGGTCTTGTTGATGAAGTTGACAAAGACGACGAAGTAACTTTTGAATTGACTGAAGGTCGTAAAGGCCTCAATGCTGTAGATGTGAAATTGGCTTAATTTCCAACATACAAAGTATTCTTGTACAAGCCGGCTCGCCAGAGCCGGCTTTTTGTTTGATATTTATTTGATATCTCATCAGAAATCAATGGCACTTAGCTGGAATAATGTATAGCCAATTTCCTGTTAAGATAAATCAGATGTATTCCATTGTATATTTAGCAAATTGTTTTCTGATTATTTGTCGTGTGAAAACGAATAAGAGCCTTCCTTTGCAGGGAATACTAATCCTTCAGAGATATGAGTGCAAGTGAGACGTGTGGTTTTACCTTTAGGATATGTGAAAAACACCATATGGCCTACATTCGGTATGAGGGCGGCGTTACCGTTGATGAAATCCTAAAGTGTATCAAGATCGAATATAATATCACAGAATTGAATCGGATGAATAAGCGCCTGATAGATTTTAGGGATGCGAAAGTGATTTATGACAAAGAAAACAATAGCATTAGAAAAGAATCTGCAAGAATTCGTGATGAACTCAATACCTTACAGGATGATGGTTTCATTGAAGCCATTCTGATAGACACACCTGATGAAACTGCTTTTTTCTTTTTGTATGCACATGCATCACATCGTATTAAGAAAGATGCCAACTGCTTTTCAACGCTCAAAGGAGCTCTGAAATACCTTGATGTTGAAATGTCAGACGACGAACAAAAAACGATCACCGATAACATGATCAGGATTGAGTGCTGAATTCCAGAATCCTGCTATGCTGTTATCTTTTTGATACATTGACCGCACTATTCTGCAGACAGCCAAAGCTTTCTAATCTACTTTTGTAAGACATTGCCTGTTGAATTTGTGCTGTTTTTGTGGAATGAGGGATAGTTTGTAAATTGCGTGAGGTATGGTGCTTTTGCAAAATAAGAAACAACTTCCATTTCAGATATTTAGTCTGGCTTTGATGGTAGTGATTGTTCTTCCGGGATTGTTTCGTGCTGGTATGTTTATGGATGGACAACAATATGCCTGCGTCGCAAAAAACCTTGCTGAAGGGAATGGTAGCTTTTGGTTTCCTTATTTAAATGCTAGTTGGTGGAAAGCGGGTTCAAATGCTTTTATGGAGCATCCTCCGCTGGCTTATGCCTTGCAGTCCGGATTCTTTAAAGCGTTTGGTGATAGTATGTATACTGAACGTTTGTACTCACTCTTTACATTCATGTTTTCTGCTTATCTGATTGCAAGGATATGGATAAATTCTTACAGCAGAGACAATATTGCAGCCCGAATGTGGTATCTGCCACTTGTTTTATGGGTCAGTGTGCCTTTGACAAGCTGGAGTTTCCAAAACAATATGCTGGAGAATACGATGATGGTTTTCGACCTGGCAGCAGTTTTGTTTTTGATGAAAAGCCTGCATCAAAAAAATCTTCTGAAACTTGCATACCTTGGCTTGTCAGCTGTTTTTACAATAGCCGCATTTTTGTCAAAAGGGCTCCCCGGTCTCTTTCCATTGGTAGTTTTTCCTGTATTTGGATGGTATTTTAAAGAGCCATTCAAACATGCTGTTTTTTCATACGGTTTGTTTCTGTCTTTTGTTATGCTTTTCTCTTATCTGGTTTTATTATTGCCTGGTGCAAAAGAATCCTTATCCTTTTATTTTAACTATCGGTTGCTTATGCGAATCAGTAATGAACCTACTGTTGCATCGCACCTTCACCTGCTTGGGGATTTAATAATGAACCTGTTGCCAATAATTATTTTCCTGCTTATCCTGTTTGTTTATGAGGTTCGTAAGAAATCAATTGAGCTGAGTTTGGCAAATGATATTAAACATAAATCATTATGCTTCCTGGTAATCGCATTTTTGGCAAGTTTTCCTTTGCTTGTTACACCTGTTCAGCGTGGGTTTTACCTGCACACATCGTTTCCCTTTTATGCGCTTGCTGGTGCTGTATGGTTGGTTCCTTTTATAAAAAAAATACTTCTAAAATCATGGTTCGGACGATTAAATAATTGGATGATTAGTGTGAGTATGATTTTTTTGCTATTTGCAGTAATGATCACATTTGCCAGCGCAGGTAAACCAGGTAAACACCCTGTTTTGCTTGAAGATGTGCATGCCATTGGTGAGTGCATGAAAGATGATAAACTTTTATCAGTGCCGGCAGAAACTTACTACAATAACTGGAGTCTTCAAATGTACCTTACACGTTTTTATGATATTACGATTAAGGTTGATGCCCCGCAACCAGAGTATCAATTAATACCTGGCAAATTTGCAGGGAGTAATTATTGCTATGAAATGAAATCTTCGGATTTGGTGCTAACGAAAAAAAGTCATGAGGATTAGCGTTGGATTGTATTTTCATGTGTTGCGAAATTCTATTATTTTGCAGTCAAATTAAAAATGAAACCCATGTCAATAAAAGGAACTGAAACTGAAAAAAACCTGCTTAAAGCATTTGCAGGTGAATCACAGGCAAGAAACCGCTATACTCTGGCGGCCAAAAAAGCAAAAGAGGAAGGCTATGAGCAGATTGCCGCTGTATTTAGAGAAACCGCTGATCAGGAATTGATGCATGCTACCCGTTTTTTCTCTTACCTTGAAGGAGGTGAATTGGAAATTACGGCTGCTTATCCCGCCGGAAAAGTTGGTACAACTGCCGAAAACCTGAAAGAAGCCGCTGACGGTGAAAATGAGGAATGGTCTGACTTGTATCCGGAGTTTGCTGAGAAAGCAAAAGAAGAAGGCTTTAATGAAATTGCTACCCAGTTTAAAATGGTGGCTAAGGCTGAGGTTACCCACGAAAAACGTTTCCTGAAATTGCTGGATAATCTTGAGAACAACCGCGTTTTTGAACGGGATGAGCCGGTGAAATGGTACTGCCGTAAGTGCGGATTTATCCATGAAAGCAAAAAGGCGTTGAAAAATTGCCCGACGTGCAAACACCCTATGGCGTATTTTGAAGTATACAACGAAATAAAATAAAACTACACACCTTTACGAAAGTTTCGAGACTTTCGTAAAGGTATTTTTATTGGTTTATTTCGTAAGTTTTCTTAAGTCATCAAGGAAGCTTCTTACCTGCTCGTCGCTGCTGGCCCAGGAAAGCACCAGACGCACACAGGAATTGTTTTGGTCAATTTTTTCCCACACGTAAAATCCGTAGTCTTCCATCATCTTGTCAATTATCGGATTGGAAAAAATGGGAAAAATTTGATTGGATTCAGGGGCATAGCGAAAGTTGTATCCCAAATCGGCAATGCCGCTGCTGAGCTTAGCGGCCAACAGGTTTGCATATTCTGCCAAATCAAAATACAACCGGTTCTCCAGCATGCTGTGAAACTGAATTCCCAGCGTCCTGCCTTTGGCCATCAGTGCTCCTTTTTGTTTCATGTGATAGCGAAAATGCGGCTGCAGGTCAGGATTGTTGATCACAAGTGCTTCACCAAAAAGAAAACCGTTTTTTGTTCCCCCGATGTAAAAGGCATCGCATAGTGCAGCCATTTCTGCCAGGCTCATGTCGTTGGCAGGGGAGGTGAGGGCCATTCCCAGCCTGGCGCCGTCAATGTAAAGGTACAGACCGTGCTTGTCGCAAACTGCGCGGAGTGCCTGCAGTTCTGCTTTGGTATATACCGTGCCGGTTTCGGTGGTGTTTGAAATGAAAAGCAGCTTCGGGTACACCATGTGCTCAAAATGATGCTCTGCAACCACGTCTTCAAGCTGTTCAGATGTGATTTTTCCATCCGGAGTAGGCAATTCATTAATTTTATGTCCCGTAGCTTCAATGGCGCCTGTCTCGTGAGTGGAAATATGTGCCAGATTTGTCGCAATCACAGACTCATGCGGACGCAAAGCTGCTGACAGCATCACCAGGTTGGTTTGCGTGCCGCCACTGAGAAAATGTACATCAGCATTCGGCTG
>CAYQMB010000061.1:0-17781 GCA_964418565.1 uncultured Bacteroidales bacterium
ATGTTGTCCGCCGATGACAAATGCCAGGTAGCCATGATGATGCGATGAGGGTAACGCATCTTGTATGTTTACTTCTTCGCCCTCGGGGATGAAATAATCCAGGCCTTTGCCATCGTATTGCACATCAAATACCGAGAGGGTTTCAAGGTAACGCTCAACGATGTGTTTGTCGGGCAGTTTGTTGCGTTTGAAATTCACCATCAGCCATTTTTCCTTATTCAGTTTGTTGAAGGAAAAGTCCAGCACTTTCATGCGACGTTTCAGGCGGGCGGTACGCAGGTTGTGATGCAGGTCAATCAGATAATCAAAATTCTCGGCACGCAGTTCTTTCAGCGTTTCCCGGAAGGAAGATTTCAGCACATGTACTTTATCCACATGCGGATTGTTTTCCACCAGGTGTGCAAATTGTGGTTTGGTGAGGTAATGGACTTCGGCGTTTTCCACCTGTTCTTTCAGGCCCCGGATGGCAGGTGTGGTGAGCACGATGTCGCCAATGCTGCTAAAACGGACAATGAGATATTTGATTCGCATACCGTAAATTTTGTGTAAAGGTAGAAAATTTGGATTGAGCTGCAGAGACGTTGCATTCAATGTTTCTGCAGTTCAAAACCCTATTGTTTCACAGCTATTACCACGGTTTTCTTTTCCTGATGGCGCTGGCCTTCAACATCAAAATAATCGAAAAGCAAAATATATATGCCGCGTCCCGGATGCTGGCCGTTTTCGTTGAGGCCGTCCCAGGTGATCAGACCCTCCATGCCCAGTAATTCATTTTCCACCAGCTTGCGAACCGGGTGACCCTTGGCATCATACACGCTTACGCTCAGCACATAACCCGGATTGTCCATTTTGTAGCTAATGTGCAGTACATCCTGATACCCGTCATTGTCGGGTGAAAAGGTTTCGGGTGATATTTCAAACATGCTTTCGGCGATTTCGCTGCTCTGATACTGGGAGTTTTCATATGTCGGTGTACCAAAGCCAACGTTTTCGGCTGCAGAATGCCAGTTGTCCTCATCGTTTGCCGGCCGGTCGTAATTGATGCGCTCAAGTGATACACCATCAACAGAGCGGAGTAACTGAAAATGCATATCTTCATTGTAAACCAGTTCGTCCATAACTTCCATATTGGGCAGGCAAAGTACCACATCGCCTTCAGTGTTTGAATAACCCGGAAGGTCTTCTACCTGAAGCAACTGACCGGGGTTTTTGCAGTAATATTGCTGGTTTACAGCGCCTGTGTTTTCACTCAGTACCACGTAATCGCCGGGAAAAAGCAAAAAGCCTTTGTCGGTGATAATTTCAACGCTTTCAATGCGAAGGGAGTCGTCGCGGGTGGCCATGCGCAGATCGCGAAGATCAATAAATTTGTCGGAGCGGTTATAAAGTTCTACATAATCTGAGCCACCGTCCAGCGGATTGAACAAAATTTCATTGATAACCACATCACCTTTTTCCACACTGTCGGACAAGGCAAATTCAATGCTGACAGTTTCGCTGAGCTGATTGCCGGCACAATCGGTGATGGTGTCGCTGATTTCCAGTGTGTATACAATGCCGGCTTCAAATGATTGGCTGAATGCCATTCTCAGCGCATCAGGCTGACCGGATACGCGTTGTACAAACAGGGGATTGCCTATGCCGTTGTCCACCGTGAATTTGGATGAATCTGGCACAAAATCCGGATGCAGAGATTCATCAAACAACACAAGCAGGCTGTCGGGTTTATTAATGATGGCACGGCTGATTTCCGGTATGTACAGGTCAGGATTATCATCTGCAACGGAATTCTCTTCGCCTGGTGTGCCGCCAACCATATCAACTGAAGCAGTCCAGTTGTTGTCTGTCCCACAGGGATTGGCAGGATCAACCATTTCAAGTGACCAGCCGCCTTCAGATTTTTCGTCATTATCATACCACTCGGACGAATAATTTAAAAAGTCGATCATATTACCCTCTTTGCTGATAATTTTCAGTTCACCGGAGCTGTTTGGAAGCAAGGGCATATTTTCTGCAAATGCTACATTCGGAATGTCTGCAAACGCATTTTCAAATCCGGTTTCCGTAATGCAAATGTAGCCTCCCACTGGAATTTCTGCCGGAGGTAAATCATACTCACTGCTGCCCGATTTGAGAGTCCAGCCTGCCAGATTGATGGGATATTCTGCCAAATTATAAAGCTCAATGTATTCGGCTTCGGGCAGGTATACCGGTGGGGCAGGGTCGGCCATGACCTCGGTAATCAGCACATCAAAGGTGCTTGCAATGTATTTGATAAAGGTAATTTCCGTTTCTTCAAGGGTGTTGCCGCAGTTGTCTGCGATGTTGGAAACCGTTAAGGTATAAAATGTATTTTCCAGAAATGCAGAAGTGAACTGCAGGCGCACTATGCGCGGGTTGTCCTCTGGTGATGACACAAAGAAAGGTTGGCCGAAACCGGGTTCCAGGTTGTAATTTGCAGGATCAAAACTCGTGAGGGTATCGGGAGTTTCGGAAAATGTCAGGCTGATTTCGTTGGCGGATGATAACTCCCATGAGAGTATTTCGGGTGGGTAATTGTCCTGGTTTTGTCCGAAGATGCTGTTGGTGGCACCCGGTGTTCCTCCGTCAAAATCCATGCTTGCCCGCCAGTTGAAAATGCCGGAGCAGGTATTCCACGGGTCGATCCGCTCGATAGACCAGCCGCCGTCGTCTTTGTCAGGATCCTGATACCACTCGTCGGTGTATGATACTTCATCAATCAAAACAGTGTCGGGATTATAGAGTTTGAGACTTTTACCTGAATTTGTAAGTGCAATATCAATGTTGGCAGTATTTCCATAGGGATCAAATGAAGAAGTAGCTTCATTTTTGCAAAGAATAATATAGTCATCAGCTTCTATATTTACATTAGGAAGGTTATAGTATACTTCATTGCTTGAATCATATAGTTTCCACCCATTCAGGTTTACCGGCAGGTCGCGGGTGTTGTATAATTCCAGGTATTCGTGTTCCGGCAGACCAACCGCGGGGGTTGGATCAGCCATGATTTCATTGAAAATGATTTCATACGGTTCAACCACCACATTGGCAAAATCAATGCTGCCACTTTCAATTACATTGCCAAACAAATCTTCCATGTTTTGATACTGAAGTGTGTACTCCGTGTTGTTTGTAATGGCAGTTCCCAGTGTCAGAATAATTGTAGCGGAATTGCCGGATTCAAATTCAGCATTTGATGGCGAGCCGATACCGTTATTAACATTATAATTGGCAGTGTTCAGTGTGCTTGCTGAATCCATGGGTTCGGAAAAAGCAAGAAGAAGGTGGGTGTTGTCGATGACTTCAAGGTTGTTGATTTCCGGTTTTACGGTGTCATTGTATGGATCACCGGTTACCACAAATTCATCAAAAAACATTTTATCCCAGCGTGTGGGTGAAAAGGTGCAATGGACGCCGCTGAAATAACTCAGCAAGTGTGTGTCATCAAAAACATTGCCTTCGGTGTAATAGTTAGTGCCCCCTAGGGTGTCGGATTGCAGGGTCCAGTTGCCGCTATCATCGCGGGTAACTTTTACACGTACGTTCACCGTGTCGCCGCTGTTGTCTAAGCGGTCATCGGTGCCGTCAATGATTTCCGTTTGATCGCTACCATCCTGCCGGTAAAGGCTGATTTCATCTTCGGTGTTACCGATTTTCACAAAATAGCCGTTGAGGTTGCCATCGACACTTGCCTGATCTGAAACCAGATACACATTGGCATAATTTGAAGATGACGGATCAAAATCAAATTTTACCAGGAATTCCCAGCTTGCGTTGTTGATGGCCTGTGAACTGGTGCTCAGGTAAGCACTGCCGCTTTCAGTGTTGTCATACAGTTGCAGTTCATTTGCTGCACTCACCTGAAATTTGCTGGTTTCACCGCTCCATGCGGGATTAGAGGTAAAATCCCCATCTGAAAAATCGTCGCTGAATTGAGCTGTTGCTGTTAGTGCGAACAAAATCAGCATCAGCATACTTAACACCTGTTTCATAGTAATGATAATTTCCCGAAAATTACAAAAAAGCATGATATTATCTGGTTAAGATACGGAAAAGTTTTTTAAAACCGGTTTTGACAAAGCTTTTCATCTCCACGGTGCCGTTTCTCAGATTTTCTTATTTTTATCCTAAAATTCTGAGATTATGAAAATCGCAATCATTGGAGCAACAGGGATTGTCGGCAGCAAAATGTTACAGGTACTGGAAGAACAAAACCTGAATCCGGATGAATTGATTCTTGCTGCATCCCGGCGTTCACGGGGCAGAAACATCAAGTGGAAAGGTCAAAAGCTCAGGGTGCAACGTGTAGAAGACGCTTTGGAAGAAAAACCCGATATTGCTTTGTTTTCTGCAGGTGGCGCAACCTCGCGCGAATGGGCTAAATCATTTACCGAAGCCGGTTGCACCCTTATTGATAACTCCTCGGCATGGCGGATGGAAAATGATGTAAAGCTGATCGTTCCTGAAGTCAACGGGGGTATACTTACCAAAGAAGACAAACTCATTTCAAATCCTAATTGTTCTACCATTCAGCTCGTTCATGTGCTGGGTCCTTTGCACAAGGCATATGGACTGGAACGAGTGGTGGTTTCCACATACCAGTCGGTTACCGGCAGCGGACTGAAAGGCATTGCCCAGCTTGATGTGGAGCGCTCCGGTGATTCTGCGCAGGATCCGGCTTACCCGCATCCCATCGATCTCAACTGTTTGCCGCATGGTGGAGAATTTGATGAAAACGGGTACACATCCGAAGAAATGAAACTGGTAAACGAAAGCCGTAAAATTCTTAGTTTGCCAGACCTGAAAATTACCGGAACGGTGGTGCGTGTACCTGTCAAGGGCGGCCATTCCGAATCCGTTAACATCAGTTTTGAACAAAAGCCCGACGTGGCAGAAATCCGCCGCATCTTGTCTGAAATCCCAGGCATTGTCGTTCAGGACAAACCGCAAGAAAACCTGTATCCCATGCCGGTAACAGCAGAGGATAAAGATGAAACCTTTGTCGGGCGCATCCGGATTGACGAATCTGCCCCCAACAGCATCAACTTATGGATTGTAGCTGACAACCTGCGAAAAGGAGCGGCTACGAATACAGTGCAAATTGCCCGGTATATGATAGAACACAATCTTATTTGATGGCAAAACGACGGTTAAAAAGGCGACAGCAGAAGCGAATAAAAACCCTGGTGATTCTGGGTGTTACCTTGGGGATAGTATTTCTTATTACCCGTCCGACATTCATCTCACGTGTGAAACTGTGGTTTTACCATCCTGACACCAGTCAGGTTGATATGCAGGAAAGCCAAAGCGAATTAAGTGATTACGCTGTTTTTGGGATTGATGTTTCCGAATATCAGGAAGTGGTTGTGTGGAAAAAACTTATGCACGAAGAGGCTCCGGATTTTGTGTTAGTTCGTGCCTCGGCAGGCAATGATTATCGCGACAGGTATTTCACCTATAACTGGCGTGAAACCGGCAGGTCAGATGTTATACGGGGAGCCTACCACTATTACCGGCCCGATGAAAACAGCATCAGTCAGGCAGAAAATTTTATCAGACAGGTGGATTTGGAGGTTGGCGATTTGCCACCCATACTGGATATTGAAGATTACTCCAGTGTGCAATCTCTCAGCAGAATGAAAACCGGTCTTTTGCGTTGGCTCCATATGGTTGAGGATCATTACGGAGTAAAACCCATCATCTATACATACTACAAATTTTACGAAAGCCACCTGAAAGATGATGAACGCTTTAATGACTATCCGTTGTGGCTTGCGCGATACGGACATGAAGGAAATTATATTCAGCCCGGCAAAGACTGGTTGTTTTGGCAGTATAGTAAAAAAGGCCGTGTTGCCGGTATTCACGATGATGTGGATTTAAACGTCTTCTTTGATGACAAAGAAAAACTGATGGAATTGTGTCTGTAGTTTTCTACCGCTTTCCGCTTCTTTATTTTTATGACAAGAATCATACAGAATGATGACAAAAATCTGGTTCCGGCCTTGCTTTTTGCATTTTATTTGCGGCAAAATCTGAAGCGATATGAACATCATACAACAGACAAAAAATACACGGTTTATCCGCAACAGAACATACGAAGCATTCATTTTTCTGATCATATTCGGATTGTTTTTTGGCGGTCTGGGATACAAAATGGGCGTTACCAATATGCTCAATACCCTGATGAATACAGCATGGGATTTGCTCATGAATACCGTCTTTTTTATCATGGGAATTACCGTTTTGTCCGGTGCATTGGGGAAATTGCTGATTGAGTTTGGCGTGGTTCGTTTACTTGAGTTTCTACTTAAGCCATTGATGCGTCCTTTGTATAAGCTCCCTGGAGTGGCTTCACTTGCAGGTTTGATGACATTCTTTTCGGACAATCCGGCAATTATTTCATTATCTAACGATAAAAATTTTGCCCGCTACTTTAGAAACTATGAGCTTATCTCCCTGACAAACTTTGGTACTGCCTTTGGAATGGGTTTGATTGTTATCACCTTTATGACAGGGCTTGGCTTCTTTGTGCCTGCACTGATTGGCCTGGCAGGTGCCGTGGTTGGCAGTATCGTTTCTACCCGGCTGATGCAGCGAATGATACGAGGCAAGGTTCCCCCCCGCCCGGATGAGGATTTTAAAGGGGATGAATCGCAGGTGAGTTTTCGCAGTGAGGGTCCTGTTTTTGAACGGGTTCTTAACTCTGTGCTGGATGGAGGAAAACAAGGCGTTCAGCTTGGACTGGCCATAATTCCCGGTGTGCTTATCATTTCCACGGTTGTTATGATGGTTACCTTTGGACCTGCAGATGCTGCGGCCGGGTATACCGGTGCAGCCTATGAGGGTGTGCCCGTTTTGCCAAAACTTGCCGGCTATATTTCCGGAGTTTTTGAGGTGTTGTTTGGTTTTGAAAGCCCTGAGCTTATAGCCTTTCCGGTGACTTCTCTCGGTGCTGTTGGGGCTGCTTTATCCCTTGTCAAAGCCTTCCTTGCACAGGGCATTGTCGGAGGAAATGAGATTGCTGTATTTACTGCCATGGGAATGTGCTGGAGCGGCTACCTCAGCACACATACCGCTATGCTTGATACACTGGGTTATCGTAAACTGACATCCAAAGCCTTGTTATCTCACACCATCGGGGGGCTGGTGGCAGGTGTGTTTGCCCATTATTTGTTTGTGCTGATCCAACTGATCTGATAAAAAAACCGCCTTACAGAATTGCAAGGCGGTTTAAATGTTTATGCAGCTTCGTTCTTTTTTCGTTTTCTGAATTCCACAAACATGCCTCCGATGAGCAGCAGGAAGAAAATGCCTGTGGCCGTATGGCTGATAGCATTACCGGTTTTGTATGACTGCGGTTCAAAGCGGAATTCAATCGTATGGTCTCCGGCCGGAACACGCATAGCACGCAGAACATAATTTACTCTGAAATGCCCGGTTTCCTCTCCATCCACGTACACATGCCAGCCTTCCGGGTAATATATTTCCGGGAAAACAGCCAACTGTTCGGTTTTACAGGATGACTCATAGGTCATGATTTCGGGATGATAACTAATCAGGTCAATGACACCAGTACTGTCAAATGTTGGTTTGAAACCGTCCAGCATTTCGCTGTAGCGATCGTCAACAACGGCTGTTTTCCGGGGGTCAATATCGCGGACGGCAACGATTTCTTCATCCGGCGAGGCAACCATATCATATGAAGGCACAAACCATGCATGCCCGCAGGCCGTGTAGTTCATTACCGGTGGCAGTTGCGGATGCACAATGATGTATTTTGTGTTGAGCATGTCCATGGCAATACTATTGAGGTTGCCGTTAACCATAGCTTCCATGCTTTGGGGATTGAGCTGGTTTTGCAGTCCGCTGTTAGCCAGCATCCGGGCGGTTTGTACCTCCCGGAACATTACTGAATCGTACAATTCCTGATACCTGCGGATTTTAGCACCACTGTATCCCCCAATGGATTTGTGGAACCATGAAGTACTTGCATCATTAAACAGGCTGACCTGCAGATTGGCTACCCGGTAATGGATATCATTGTCTTTCAGTATTTGTTTGTCAGCTTTGGTTTTCTGATACGGTACCTCTACTTGTCGTTTGGGTGCAAAATTATCTTCATTCAGATACCGCCGGTTAACAGGCCACATGTCTACAATAACAATAAGGAATACTGCAGCGTATGCAAGTTCCGGTTTGATTTTGCGTTTGTGTATCAGATAAACCAGTGCAATGCCCAGCAGCACAAAGAAGAGCGAGCGCAGTGCATCTTTTCGTACCATGCTTTTGCGGTCAGCACGAATGGCAGGAATGTATTCCTTCATCATCTGTTGTTTCATCTGCTGGTATTGGGCATTGTTGCCGGCCTGGCTGAAAATCTGTTCCACCAGTTGTCCGTCTTTCTTTGTTTCCGGGTTGCTGAGGCCGGGAGCAAGAATAAATATCAACAATATGCCAACCACCAGACCGCCGGAAATTTTCAGAGCCCGCATCACACGCTGATCATCCCGGGAGGCTTTGAACAATTCGCGCAGGGCAAGAAATCCAAGTACCGGCATGGCAAGCTCGGCAATGACCAGTATCATGCTTACTGTCCGGAATTTGTTGTAGCCCGGGAAGTATTCAAGAAACAAATCGGTGAACCACATCATGTTGTGTCCCCAGGCCAGGAGAATGGACAAAATTGTTGCAGCGAGCAGCCACCACTTGATTTTCCCTTTGACAAAGAACAAACCAAAGACAAAAAGGAAAAACACGAAGGCTCCGATGTATACCGGGCCTGAAGTAAAAGGCTGTGCGCCAAAGTACAATGGCATGGATTGAATGATGGATTCTGCTGACTGCGAACCCACGTATTTGTTAAGAACGCGGTACGTATCACTGTTTGTGTCCAGCTTGCCCTGAGAGGCTCCACCTTTAAAGTTGGGTATCAACAGGGTCATGGTTTCGCCTTTTCCGTAGCTCCACTGGGTAATGTAATCTTTATCGAGTCCGGTGGTTCGGTTTTCTTTATCGGTACTAAGCTCACTGGGTCCGCGAATGGAATAATGACTGTATTCATAAGTGGTGAGCAGAGGTGTTGCGCTCACGCTGACAGCAAGTACAGCACCGCCCAGCAAAACGCCGCTGGTTTTAAGGAATCCGGGGAATTTTTTATTCCGGATGGCATCCACCAGGTAAAAAATGACCAGAATCAGTGCTGTCAGGCCCGTGTAATACACGATTTGTAGGTGGTTAGTCAGTACCTGAAGGGCAAGGAAAAAGGCCATAAGCATCATGCCCCAGAATCGCCTCCTGTCGTATGCCAGATATATGCCGGCAATTACCGGCGCCATATACCCGATGGCCACAGCTTTGGTGATATGCCCTGCAGCTATGATGATGAAAAAGTAGGAGGAGAAGCCGAAGGCCGCAGCACCTCCCATGCTGAGCCAGGGGTTCACCTTAAATACCAGCAGCAGGATGTAAAATCCAATCAGGTAGTAAAATAACAAAGCCACCGGCCGCCAGTTGCCAAAATGCAGTATGTATCCGATTTTGGAGAATACAATCTGGGACTTTGGTGTTGTGATCAGATAGGTAGGCATCCCGCTGAACATGCTGTTTGTCCAGAGGGGGGCTTCACCTGTGCTGTCTTTCACTGCTTTGTATTCGCGTGAGGCAGCCTGATACACTTTCCAGTCGTGTTGATTCAGGCGTTGATTGTTCAGTACCGGTGAAAAATAGGCAATTGAGATGAGCAGGAATCCCAGCACAGCAACAATGTGGGGCAATACCTGTTTTTTAAAGTTGATTTGCTGCATAGTATTTAGTTTTGCTCAAAAATAAGAAAAATCATACACTCAGCCACTTTGATTGGATGCTTTTGTCCGGGGATGCCCTGAGTTGTTGCCCGGGCGGGTAGTACTATTGTCAGTAAGGTAATTAATTGCCTGAAAATGAAATTGTATGATTGGTGTGCATAATCTGTACATTATGGAGACATTCAGACTTAGTTAAAATTCCATTTTATCAGGAAAATTACTGGTTTATAAACCTGTAAAAACATTCCAAAGAAGGTGAAGTTTTCCTATCTTTGCTGATTCATGAGTTTAGTTATGAAAAACATACGAAATTTTTGCATCATCGCGCATATTGATCACGGTAAATCCACCTTGTCAGACCGTTTATTGCAGTCTACCAAGTCGGTAACAGACAGGGAATTTAAAGATCAGCTGCTGGATGATATGGATCTTGAACGGGAGCGTGGAATTACCATCAAGAGCCATGCGATACAGATGTTGCACGAACGCGATAAAACAGAATACGTTTTAAATTTAATTGATACACCCGGTCATGTGGATTTTTCTTACGAAGTGTCCCGGTCGATTGCAGCCTGTGAAGGAGCCTTGCTTATCGTGGATTCCACACAGGGTGTACAGGCTCAAACCATTTCCACCTTGTATCAGGCCATAGATAATGATCTGGAGATTATTCCGGTTATGAATAAGATGGATTTGGAAAACGCCATGCCCGATGAGGTAGAGGATCAGATTATCGATCTCATTGGTTGTGGGCGTGAGGATATCATCAGGGCATCCGGTAAAACCGGCGATGGTGTGGACGAGATACTAAATGCCATAATTGACAGGGTGCCGGCTCCTGAAGGCGATCCCGAAGCGCCATTGCAGGCACTTGTTTTTGATTCGGTGTTTAATTCATACCGGGGAATTATTGCCTATTTCAGAATTTTTAACGGCAGCATAAACAAAGGCGATCGGGTGAAATTTGTCAACACCGGACACGAATATGAAGCGGATGAAATCGGAGCGCTGAAACTGAAAATGGATCCCCGAAAAACCATGTCAGCGGGTAATGTGGGCTATATTATTTCCGGAATTAAAACGGCTAAGGAGGTTAAAGTAGGCGATACCCTGACACATACTGACAGACAATGTGATAAGGCGGTAAGTGGTTTTGAAGATGTTAAGCCCATGTTGTTTGCCGGTATTTATCCCGTTGATACGGATGATTATGAAGAGCTCAGAACGGCTATAGAAAAACTGCAGCTCAACGATGCTTCGCTTACCTTTGAGCCGGAATCTTCCGCAGCCCTCGGCTTTGGCTTCCGTTGCGGTTTCCTGGGATTGCTGCATATGGAAATTGTGCAGGAGCGCCTTGATCGTGAGTTTGATATGGATGTGATAACCACTGTACCAAACGTGTCCTATCTGGCTTACCTTAAAGACGGAAAAACCAAGGAAGTGCACAACCCCAGCGGCTTGCCTGAACCCAACGAGCTGGAATATGTGGAAGAGCCATACATCAAAGGCAGCATCATAACCCGCCCCGACAGCCTCGGACCCATTATAAAGCTCATTATTGACCGGCGTGGTGAGTTGCGCGACCAGCTATACCTTACCAGCGACCGTATTGAGCTAAGTTTTGAAATGCCTCTGGGTGAAATTGTGATTGATTTTTACGATAAGCTGAAAAGCTTTTCCAAAGGTTATGCATCCTTTGATTATTATCAGAGTGGCTTTAAGCAGTCTGAATTGATCCGTCTGGAGATTTTGCTCAATGGCGAAAATGTGGATGCACTTTCAACCCTTACCCATGTGGATAATGCTTATCCCCTGGGGCGGAGGATGTGCGAAAAGCTTAAAGAACTCATTCCCAGACAACAGTTTGATGTTGCTATTCAGGCGGCTATCGGGAGAAAAATTATTGCCCGCGAAACGGTAAAGGCTGTTCGAAAAGATGTGACATCCAAATGCTATGGTGGTGATATCACGCGTAAGCGTAAGCTACTGGAAAAACAGAAAAAGGGTAAAAAACGCATGCGCCAGGTCGGTTCGGTAGAAGTGCCTCAGTCTGCTTTCCTTGCTGTGCTTAAAATGGACTAAGTTACAGCCAGCCTTTGCGTTTAAAGTAAATTACCATGATGATGCCAATGGTAATCATTATGCCCCACAGGATGAAATAAGAATACCTGTATCCCAGCTCGGGAATATATTCAAAATTGGTGCCGTATACACCTGCTATAAACGTAAGGGGAATGAAAATTGAAGCAAAAACCGTGAGCACTTTCATCACATCGTTCATGCGGTTGCTGACGCCCGTGTTGTAAATGTTGTAATAATCAGACAGCAGATCACGGTATGTTTCTGTGTTGTCAAGGGCTTGCTGGCTAAGGTCGAGCAGATCTTTGAAAAACTGTTCTGTGCCTTCATCGAAAAACGTGTTGTGCATTTTCAGCATTTTCAAAAGCATATCCCGAAAGGGCATAACCGAACGATGCAGAAGCCGGAGCTCGCGTTTCCAGAAATAAATGCTTGATGGTACGGATTTGTCATTGGCTTTGATGGCCATATCTTCCAGATCTTCAATTCTGTCGCCCATGGTAACGATGATATCCAGGTATTTGTCAACAATGCTGTCCAAAAGTGTATAGGCCAGATAATCGGCACCCATGCGACGGATACGGCCCTTGCTGGTACGGATTCGGTGTCTGACAGGATCAAAGATATCTCCCACTTGTTCCTGGAAGCTAATCATCATGTTGTCTTTTATAACCAGGCTAATCTGTTCGGATTCCAGTGTGTTGTTTTCCTTGTTATAGCTTAGCATTTTCATGCTTATCAGAAGAGAATCTTCAAACTCTTCGTGCTTGGGCCGCTGATCTGTATTCAGAATGTCTTCAAGCATAAGATTATGTAGCCCGTATTTTTCTCCTATTCGCCTGATTACATCTGTATCATGTAAGCCGTCAACGTTGAGCCACATGACATCCGGTTTGTTCGGAATGTCGGGCAAATCTTCGGGCTTTACCGGTTCGCTGTCTGAATGGTGTTGGTTTTCGTTGTACTTTGTAGCTGTTATGCGGACTTCTTCCTGCTTCTGGTTACCCAGGAATACCAGGGATCCTGGTGCTTTTCCGGCGCTTTTATCGCGTTTTTTTACAAATCTGGCCATACTGTAATGCTTTATGCTATCTCATTTTACGCCCGAAGAGCATAAAAGTTTAGTTATTTGGTTTTTTTCAATGTGAATGCAACAGTGGTACCAACGCCGGGAGTGCTGCGCACGTTGAGGGTTTGTTTGTGTGCTTCAATGATATGCTTGACAATGGCAAGGCCCAGACCGGTGCCACCGGATTTGGTGGAACGTGACTTATCCACGCGGTAAAAGCGTTCAAATATGCGGGGAATATCTTCTTTTTCAATGCCGATGCCATTATCGGTGACTTCGATCAGCAGGTTTTCGTCCATGTCAAACATCTCGACTTTTACAAAGCCGTTTTCCCTGCCGTAATTGATGCCGTTGATGATAAGGTTGGTCAGTACCTGCCGGATAAACTCCGGATCAACCTGAACTTTCCGGTTTTTGTCATAATGCTGATTTAACTGCAGTGAAATGCCTTTTTTAGCGGCTTTGTCTTCAAGGTTTTCTATCACATCGTGGATGAGGGCCACCGGGTCGGTAGCTTCCCACCGAAGCTTAAGCTGATTGTATTCCAGTTTTGTGATGGCTTCCAGGTCCTCGACGATGGATATCATCCGGTTGATGTTTTTTTCAATTTTGCTGAGGTATTTTTGATTGATGCGTTTGTCCTCAAGGCCACCTTCCAAAAGAGTTAGTGTATAACCCTGTATGTTAAAAATCGGCGTTTTTAATTCATGGGATACGTTGCCTACAAATTCTTTGCGGTATTGAGCCATGTGTTTCCACTGGAGGATTTCCTTCCGGTTTTTTTCTACCCACTGGGCAACATCTTCATCCACTTGTTTGAGAAGATCGGTTTGGGTGTTAAACTTTTGCCTTTTGGTTTGATCATCTTCCTTGATGGAACGAATGGTTTTGTAAATCAGGCGTATCCGGCTGTAAATAAACCTGAATACAATAAACCGGAGCAAGAAGAATGACAATATAAAAAAGACAGGAATGCCCAGGTATAGAAACATCCATGCACTATTTACATCCGGGATAAGGCTTAACAACAGAAAAATCAGGATCAAAATGCCGCTGAGTATGAGGCTTGATCGTAATGCCAGACTGTTTGCTGAGTAATTTTGCATGATGTTGTGTTTATGATAACCCGGGCGAAAATGCTGAGTTTTTTATGAATATTCGCATGCTGTTTATTAATAGATTATGAATTTTCCGGAGGTTCGAATTTGTAACCCACACCTTTAATGGTTTTTATCAGTTCACTGCCTATTTTTTCCCTTAATTTCCGGATGTGAACATCAATGGTTCTGTCGCCGACAATAACTTCGCTACCCCATACCTGATCATATATTTCTTCACGGTTAAATACCTTTGATGGGCGGGAAGCCATCAGATACAGAAGCTTAAACTCTTTTCGCGGGAGGATGATGGTTTCACCATTTTTGGTAACATGGTATTTTTCCGAATCAATGACAAAATCATCAAAACTTAAAATACCACTGCTCTTGAGGTCTTTATGTTCTTTCTTTACACGTTTCAGCAAGGCTTTAATGCGTTTCTGTATGATTTTGGGTTTGATAGGCTTGGTAACATAATCATCACCGCCCGCGTCGAAGCCTGCAATTTGAGAATAATCCTCGGCTCTGGCTGTTAAAAACATAACCAGACTGTGTTGGAGTTTTTCAACATTGCGGATGCGTTCACAGGTTTCAATGCCATCCATTTCAGGCATCATGATATCGAGAATAATCAGGTCAGGAATCACCTGCATGGCAATATTCAAAGCTTCTGTTCCGTTGTCCGCCGTGTAAACCCTGTAACCCGTATTTTCAAGATTGTAAGACAAAAATTCGAGAATGTCATGCTCGTCATCAACGATGAGGATGCTGTATTTTTCGGGTTCAAACATAGTAGCGGTGTTTGATGAGATATGTCAAATTTAGTAAAAATAATGTCTGTATCCCGAAATTCGGGATATTCGCTTAACTATTTGTGCAAAATGCTTTGATTATGCTTCCAATTTTGTAATTTCACTTTGGATTTAGCCAAATTGATAAAATTAGATTATGTCGCAGACAAAAGGGTCAGGTCGTATTTATTTTCCATACCTAGATGTTATCAGGTTTGTCGCTGCCTTTATGATTATCATTTATCACAGTTATGAAGCCTGGCGGGGGTGGTTTGGTGAAGTTGGTTTTCTTTCCGGGGATACGTACACTACCCTCACCGGATTTGGAAAACTGGTGAACCGGTTTTTGGGAAATTTTGAAATTGGCGTGGATATATTTTTCCTCTTGAGTGGGTTTTTGATTACCTACATCTTGCTGATGGAAAAAGAAAGATATGGCAAAATCAACATTAAAAATTTTCTGATACGTCGTACTTTACGTATATGGCCTTTGTATTTTATGCTGATTGCTGTGGCACCATTTCTGGTTTCATGGCTAAATGAAGATGCTCCGAATTATCTGGCCAATGCCTTGTTTGTGAGCAACTTCCATACAATAAACACAGGGAAGTGGATGTATCCGTTTGCTCACTTCTGGAGCATTTGCATTGAGGAACATTTTTATTTGGTCTGGCCTTTTATCATCGCCTTTTTTCCGCGTAAGCATCTGCTGAAACTGTTTTTTGCTCTTGTGCTTGTCAGCATTGGATTTCGGATATATGCCAGCATGAGCATGGAACACCCGTGGTTTGCCATTTACCTGCACACCTTAAGCCGTATGGATGTGCTGGTAATTGGGTCTGCCGGGGCCTTGTTTTATGCCGCAAAACCGTTTACTATTAACCTGAGCAGAGTGTATCGGTACGGCCTGATGGCATTATTGATTGCAGCCCTTGCACTGGAGCCAGTTGTGCGTTGGGATACGGTTTTTCTTGCCGGATTTAAAAAGTTCTTTTATACCGGGGTGATTGCTGTTTTACTGCTTGATTATAATTTCAACCCTAAGTTTAAACACATTTTACCTCATAACAGCATTTTCCATTATTTCGGTAAGATTTCATACGGCATTTACATGTACGGAAACATCATCTTACTGATCATCATTAAGAAGATGATGATTAAGTGGGAGATTGATAACATGTTTATTTATATGGGGCTGGTGGTTGGTTTGTCATTGCTTATACCGGCAATCAGTTACGAATTGTTTGAAAAGCCCATTCTTAAGCTCAAGCGTAGGTTCTCTGTTATAAAGACACGGAAAGAGTTCAGGTGATTTCTGATTGGTAGCACTTAAGTTGTCAGGTACCAGAAAACAAGCCAGAGCAATACAAGTACCAGTATGGCAATGCTGATCCAGGAAATCCAGAGGTGGTGTTTATTCTTCTTCGTGATCAGTTTTCTTATCTTCTTTTTCATCGGTGTTTTTTTGATTGATAACATACATGGGCCGGCGGCGTACATTGCTGCCAATGCGGCTGATGTATTCGCCTATAATGCCGAGGGCGACTAATTGTATGCCACCAAAAAACAAAACGGTAATAATCAGCGATGTCCAGCCCTGTACATACGACTGGACAATCAGGCGCTGATACAGTGCCCATATGATCAGAACAAAGCTAATGATGCTAAAAACAAAACCCAGCAAGGTAGCAAAGCGCAGTGGAAAATCTGAAAAAGAGGTAAGCCCGTCCAGGGCAAAGCGAAACATCTTTTTGTAGGAATACCCTGTTCTGCCTTTTGTGCGTCCTGTGCGCTCGTAAACGATTTCTGTCTGCCGGAATCCGATCCAGGCCACTTGCCCGCGTATAAAGCGGTCGCGTTCAGGCATCTGGTTGAGTACATTCACAACCTTGCGGTCCATCATGCGGAAATCACCCGTGTCTACGGGAATTCTGACATTGGTAATGCGCTTGAGGATGCGATAAAACAGGCGGGCCGTAAAGCGTTTTAGCACCGACTCGCCCTTGCGTTTCTTACGACGTCCATACACAACCTCATACCCTTCGTTCATTTTTTTGTACATGGTTTTAAGCAAATCAGGCGGGTCTTGCAGGTCAGCATCCATGATAGCCACACGCTTTCCCCTGGCATGCTCTATACCAGCAGAAATGGCAACCTGCTGACCAAAATTCCGGCTTAGGTCAATATACTTTACCGATGGATCATGTTTGGAAAACGCTTTGATAATTTCCAGAGAATTATCCGTGCTGCCATCGTTAACAAATAACATTTCGTACGAATCCGTAATGCTTTTTAGTATGGTTTCCAGCCTGTTGTAACACTCAGGCAGGCTTGCCGATTCATTGTACACAGGCAGAACAAGGCTCAGGTTTATGTTTTGGTCAGTTTTCATGATGGATATCCTTATCAAAGATAAACAAAAATGCCGCAGACAACAAAACGCTTATCATACCTTATATCTTCAATTCAGACATGGAGTGGGTAATTAATGGCGGATTTAAGGCAATACAGATATTTTGACAAAGGGATTGTAATTATTTGTATTTTTGAAACATAACGGCATCTTTTTTGTAAAAGATACAAAAACAAACACTCAGATTATGAAACGAGCAGCAATCCTTTTGGGTATGACTTTACCTTTAATTTTTCTTCTTTCATGTGGAGAAGATCCTGAGCCCAATGAGACAGAAATCGTTGAAATTACTGAAGACATCAGCATTGCTACTACCTGGCCGGGAAATGCCATTTACGTGATCAAAAAGTACGATTTTTATGTGGATGCCAGCCTGACCATCATGCCGGGCGCTGTCATAAAGTTTACAGATGGAGGAGCGAACATGACCATAGGGAACAATGGTGTTATTATAGCCAATGGTGAAGAAAACAATCCCGTTGTTTTTACTGCCTTCGCAGATGAT
>CAYQMB010000062.1:0-12498 GCA_964418565.1 uncultured Bacteroidales bacterium
CATTCAATTTTTCTTTCATTCCCAGGGTACGGAAAAACCCGAGCTTCAGGTTATTTTGCATCCCGGAGTTAAGTTTTTCCAGCAACAACTGACGCTTCTCAGCCTGCATGTCCTGAATAGCCGGTATGCTGCCGGGTTTCTCAAGGCCGATGAGTACAGAATGAACAGCGTCTGGAAACATGATGTTAAGGTAGTTGAAATCCGGCCCGCTAAAGGGATAAAACACACTGTCGTGAACATTGAGGTTTTCACGGCACCACGACTGAATAAGCAACATCTCCTGCTCCCTGTATTGCTTCCATCGCTTGTCAAATGCATCTGCATACCTCTCCCAGAATTCATTAAACACCCGGGAATCAGCACCTTCACAGCTATCAGGCAAGGCCGTACCAGCCAGATAGGAAGCTGTGATATCATACGCATGGAAAGAAAACGTATCATACACTGGTATTGCAGGCTCCTGACTGGTTTCCAACGATTTTTTTTCAGATTTTTCAGCGGCCGTTTTATCCGTCTGATTATTGCAGGCTAAAACCATTGTCATCAGGCTAATAAAGACAAAAAAACGCATGTATTTCATTCAACTACTCAGCTTGGTTCGGCATAAAAATACAATAAAAGGGCGAATTCACCCAACCTAATCGTATTCATGTTAAAACTATTTTGTGTTTTAGGAAATGCTCATACTTTTATATCCGTTTTGACAAATTTTATTAGCTTGCCATTGAATGAAGCATACGCTGTTTTTCATAGTGATATTAGCGATGGCCTGTCAGTTAAATGAAGGCTCTGATTCTCAACAATCATCCACCAGCCGGGAGGATGAACGTACATCCTCCGGAATACAAATCCATGATGATACCACTTTGCATTTCTCGTTTCGGGGTCAGCCCTACCCGGTTTACATCAGGTATCCCAAAGACAGTATCCGCGGAAGTATTTTGTTGCTTCATGGCTACGATCTGCCCCCCCTGCAATGGTGCAAGGAAACCGATTTTTGCACAAAAGCCCTTCAGAGAGGTTACGCTTTGGTAATTCCGGATCTGAAAAAGACCAACTACAGCCTTAGCGTCTATCCGCAAACAATTCAACAATACAGACACTATCCAACATTGCCATGGATCAGGGACAGCCTGTTGAAAGGAGCAGAGAAATTAAGCGGCTTGTTAAGCAAAGAGGCTATAAATTTTGTTGCAGGCATTTCAACCGGAGCTCGTGGAGCTGGTTTACTGGCGTATTACGAACCGGATCGATTTACTGCTTGTGCAAGCTTATCCGTGGATTTCGACATCACAAAAATGTCAGACAGCTTTCTGTACCAGGGTTGGTTCGGCGATTTTCAGACATATCCGGAGCGATGGAAAAACGAGTGCATCGCCTATAAGTGTAAGTATTATCAGGTTCCAACCTATATTGCTCACGGGTGTAAGGATAAAGTTTCACCGGTTTCTCAAAGCTTAATGATGTACGATTCGCTCAGTAAATATGTCTATTGCCGCTCCCGTTTTCCTGAAAATGCCGGGCATGATTATGATTTCTGGGGCTCAGAAAGCTCAGCCATTCTGGATTTTTTCGATCAACAGGTTAATTAGCGGGTTTAAGCAAAACAAAAAAATACACACAAACAGGCTGGCGATCTGTTAACAACGCCTGGTAACGATCACCTCAATTTTGTTGTTAATAACTTGTGTATGTCAGACAAAAGTTTATCTTTGCATTCTGGTTGCCTGCATAAGGTGAAGTGAAGAACAGGATATTGACAAATACGTTTATGGCTGGTAAAAAATTCAGATTTAATCCAGAAACCCTTCAGTATGAAGCGGTAAACAAAGGTTTTAAACATTACATAAGAAAAATTCTACCGTACGTGATAGGTTCGGTAATTTTTGGTGCTGTGTTCATGTTTGCTTATACACATTTATATGAGACACCACAGGAAAGGAAGCTCAAAAGCGAAAATAAATTTCTCTCTGAAAATCTGACACATATTAACCAACGTCTGGAGAACATCAATTCAGAATTAGAGCAAATATCCAGACATGACAACCAGCTTTATCGTGTTATTTACCAAATGGACAGCATTCCCGGGAAGGTAAGAAACAGCGGATTTGGAGGAACCGACCGCTATACCAATTTAAAGGGAAGGGAGCATTCTGATCTGGTGATTAAAACATCTCAGCGGATAGATCAGCTAACAAAGAAACTCAACATACAGAAAAATTCGTTCAACCAGCTTTCATCTGTTCTGAAGAATGAAACAGAACGTGTACAGCATTTACCAATCATACAGCCAATAAACAACAAAGGGCTGACACGCATAGGCTCCTATTACGGCATGCGGCTTCATCCCATTCTTGGCATATACCGCATGCATGATGGCATAGACCTTACCGCCCCTACAGGAACCCCGGTATATGCAAGTGGCGCCGGCAAAGTTGTCAGGGTTGATCACAACCGCACTCGCCGTGGATACGGAAACCTGGTTGTTATTGATCATGGTTTTGATGGTTTATCATCCAGATATGCTCACTTAAATTCAATTAAAGTAAAAAAAGGTCAGACAATAGAGCGCGGAGAGCAAATTGGCACCGTTGGAAGCACAGGTTTATCTACAGGTCCCCATCTGCATTATGAAATTCGCCGTGAAGGAAAAACCATAAATCCTTTGTATTATTACCTGAATGTTTCGGCAAATCAATACGATCAGTTAATTGACCTTGCTCAGGTTCCCGGCAAATCCTTTGATTAATGAAATTTCTCCCGCTGACTGTAATTTTGTGCACATTTGTTCATCTTTCTTATGGACAAACCGATTCCGGCTTTTCGGAATCCATTCCGGATACAGAGATTTTGTCCGGCACCTACCTTGGTAACTCCGACCGCAATTTTTATGGTGACAAGGCTCCCGACAAACTTGATATGTTGTGGCGTACGCATCTCGGCAAAGGCAAAACAGCCGACCCACGCAATGCAGGCAGTTTTCTCACCTGGTATGGCGCCGGTTGGACATGTCAGCCAGCTACTGTCAGACATGACAGCACATGGTATTTAGTGCAGCCGTCATTTGGACAAAAGCTTTATAAAATCAACGCAGAAACAGGCGCTGTCATCTGGGAGCGTGCATTTGATGATGTCCTGAAGGCCAGTCCTACCATTTGGGAAAATGTATATAACTGGAACCAGCATCGTTTGTTGATAATTCAGGGTTCACGCCGCGGCAATCAGAAACACCGTGCATCAAAAACGGTACACTCACTTCGTGCGGTAGATTTTTTCACCGGAGAGGATGTATGGTATTATAATGTGCGCCAAAGCCGAAGCTACAGCCGGGATGTAGACGCATCTCCCCTTGTGATAAACGACACCCTGTACGCACCACTGGAAAACGGGCACTTGCTGGTCGCTGATCCCTTGCCGGGATGCACTAAACCGGTAAACGGGAAACCCGAGATAAATGAAATTGACCATATACGCACCTACAGCGATGAAGATGCCATAAAACACAGGAATAATGTCATCCTCGAAGGTTCCCCGACTCACTTTAACGACCATTTATACATGTGTTCCGGAACAGGATGGCTATACGGATACAGTTTAATCACCGACAGCATTGACTGGGCTTTTTATACCGGCGGTGATATGGATGGCACACCACCTGTCACCTCTGACTCATGCATTTTAGTGACAGTTGAAAAACAGTATATCCCGGGACAGGGAGGCGTATTCAAACTTGATCCGCGCCAGCATCCCGACTCAGCCGTTGTATGGTACTTCCCGGTACAGGACACAACTGTCGGGCACTGGAAGGGCGGCGTTCTGGGCTCCGCTGTCATCAATGATTACTACGCTAATGATACAGCACAAAAACTGGCAGCTTTCAATGCCCTTGACGGCCATTTATACCTGGTTAATCATGAATTCACCACCGGTGATTCGGTAGCAGGCCCCATGAAGCAAAATTATTACCCCACACCTCAGCTTGTAAGCAAGCATAAAACAGGCCCTACCATTGCCACCCCAATCATGACAGAAAACAGGATACTTGTTCCCACATACCACGGTCTGCATCTTTTCGCCTACGATGATCGCTGCCTTGTAAAAAAACTTGACAAGCACGATGGCATATTTGAATCTACACCTGTTTTTCTCAAAGGCAAGGCCTACATCGGTAGTAAAGACGGGTATTTGTATTGCTTTGGCAAAAAAGATGCTGAAGAATAGCTAAAAAGACTTGCCCTGTTTAGTTAAGATTTAATACCTTTATTCTCGAAATGAAGCGAACTGTCATCATAGCAATTATTGCCCTGTTATTTGCTGGTCCGACAACAGCACAGTACCGGCGCAATAGTACGTCAGATCTGATATTTCGTACCTATACCCATCAATTTGGCCAACTGGCTTATGGTGAGGCTGCCCGTTTTGATTTTATTTTTAAGAACACTGGCAAGGACAGCCTTATCATTACAAATGTGAAAGCCAAATGTGGGTGCACACCGGTTGAATGGCCTAAAAAACCCATTCTACCAGGAGAAAAAGGCAAAATTATGGTGAGTTATGACACAAGCATCTGCGGAAATTTTCAAAAATCCGTGTACGTGTTCACAACTGAAAACAACCAGGGTATAAAGCTTAATTTAAGCGGAAACGTAAGCAAACCCGGGCCTGAAAGCAAACATTATGATTTATATAAAAAGAAATACAAACAATAAATTTTAACATTATGCCAAAGATATCACTGAAAGCACAGGCCATGCCTGAATCTCCGATTCGCAGACTCGTCCCGTACGCCGAAGAAGCAAAACGCCGCGGAAAAAAAGTATATCATCTCAACATTGGACAGCCGGATATCCCAACTCCAAAAGTTGCCCGTGATGCCATAAAAAATCTCAGCGATGAGGTTTGGGCATACAGCCATTCTGCCGGTAATGAATCCTATCGTAAAAAGCTTGCCGGCTATTACCAGAATCTGGATATAAATGTTGACCACAACGATATGCTGATTACCACTGGTGGATCTGAAGCCATTACCTTCGCATTTATGGCTACGATGAATCCCGGAGATGAAGTTATCGTTCCCGAACCATTTTATGCCAATTACAATGGCTTTGCTGTTACAGCCGGAATACGTGTAAAACCCGTAACCAGCAGCATTGAAAAGGATTTCGCTCTACCATCAATCGATGATTTTGAAAAAATCATAACCGATAAAACCAAGGGCATTGTCATTTGCAACCCGAACAACCCAACCGGTTATTTATACTCAGAAGACGAGCTAAACCGCCTTGCAGAGCTGGTTAAAAAGCATGATCTGTATTTGTTTTCTGATGAGGTATACCGGGAGTTTTGTTACGACGGTCATACCCATTTTTCCGCCATGCATCTCAAAGGGCTGGAAGACCATGTCATCATGATGGATTCAGTATCTAAACGTTACAGCATGTGCGGTATACGCGTAGGGTGCATGGTAAGCAAGAACAAAGAAATCATTGCCTCTGCCCTGAAATTTGGCCAGGCAAGGCTCTGTCCCCCATACCTGGGACAGGTAGCAGCAGAAGCCGCTATTGATACGCCAAATGCATATTTTGATGAAGTGTATCAGGAATATATTGACCGTCGTGACTATATGGTTGAAAGGCTCAATGCCATGGAAGGTGTGGTTTGCCCCATGCCAAAAGGCGCATTTTACACGGTGGTTTCCATGCCTGTTGATGATTCAGATCAGTTTGCCAAATGGCTGCTGGAGGAATTTGACCATAACAATCAAACGGTGATGATTGCTCCGGCTTCCGGTTTTTATTCGACTCCCGGACTGGGCAAAAAAGAAGCCCGTATTGCTTATGTACTGAATAAGGAGGATCTGAAATATGCAATGGACAGCCTCGAAGCAGCACTGAAAGTCTACCCGGGTCGCACCCTTTGATGCCGGAGAAAACCATAAAGAACTGATTTGAAAGCGGAAACACTTGCCTCGCCAGGTTTCCGCTTTTCTTTAGCATGCCTTTCACCACACTGAACGCACCAGATAATCAATTTTGCTGGCATTTGCAATATTTAAACCGGCTTCTGTTTCGCAATACGCGGATTCTTTCGTATTTTTAGCCAAACAAACAAATGCGATGAAAAAATTTACCATTGAATCCCAGTCTGAAATTGATGAAATCATTCGAAAAGCTAAGGTATGCACGTTAAGCATGACAGATGGTGAAACCCCATATGCTGTTCCCATGAATTTCGGATACCGGGATGGTGTTATCTACCTGCATAGCGCCCCCACAGGTAAAAAATTCGATGTTCTGGAAAAAAACAACCAGGTATGCATTTCCTTTTATGTGGATGAAGCCATGAACATCCGTCACGAAAAAGTTGCCTGCTCTTACTCCATGAAGTTCAGGTCAGTTCTGGCGTTTGGCAAACTTGAAGACATCACGGACTTTGATGACAAGGTAAAAGGCATGAATGAAATCATGCTGCAATACACCGGCAAAACCTTTGATTACAATGCTCCGGCCATCAAAGGTGTACGCGTTATGAAAGTAAACGTGGAAAAATTCACAGCATTTAACCGCGGGTATTGATGACACCAGAAAAAGCAGACCAACGATACTGGGATAAAGCAGCAGCAAAATACGATCGCAAGTCTGCTTATGGAGAAGGTACGCTTTACAGTGAATGCATAGAGCTTGTTAAAAAGAGCGTGGAAGAAAATGCAAGCGTTGTGGATCTGGCTTGTGGCACAGGCTTAATAGCCTTTAATCTCACAGATAAAGCTAAGTTCATCACCGGCATTGACTATTCCGAAGCAATGATATCCCTGGCCAAAGCAAAACAGGAAAGCAGTGGCCTGGATAATATCCGTTTCTTTAAAGCAGATGCACATCATACCGGGCTTGAAAATCATATAGCAGATACCTGTCTGCTGTGCAATATCATTCATTACTCAAAAACACCTGAAAGCCTATTGCTTGAAGCCAAGCGCCTTACTAAACCAAACGGATTGGTAGTTACTGCCACTGATTGTTATGCCTCTGTCCGTAGCATTCGCGGCTTCTTTTTGTTGATTGCTTTGTTTGTAGCGCGAAGCCTGCGTTTGATTCCCTGGTTTCGTTTTTACACGTTTAAAAGGTTGAGAAACGAACTGGAAAACAGCGGTATGGTAATTATAGCGGAACGAAAACTCAAATATTTTGGTGCTCGCGGCCTGTTTGCCGTCATTAAAACCTGATAATGCGAAGCTATGGATATCACATAAAACACCTTGTCAGTCTGGCGATTCTCATACTGACTTTTCTGCCTGTACATGCCAGCAATGTCAATTCGCCTGATTGTGACAGCATCGCAGTGGATTTCCCGTCTTTTGTGGTTAGCAAAACCGATACGCAGTTTGATATATGCCTGTATCAAGACGGAGAAATTATGAATGATTTCTCCAGCCCGGCTGTCATGCTGATAAACGGAGAACCTGAATCCATCCGCTTTGTAAACGGTAAAGCTTCCGTCACACGTGTTTTCAGGAAAGCATCCAGCTTCAGAATGAGCTTAGGGCAAGCTGCCTACATTCACAATGTCAAGCCCATTCCGTTATGGATGAGCATATTACCCCCACTGATTGCCATACTCTTTGCCCTGATATTTAAAGAAGTTTTTTCCGCCCTGATTCTGGGCATTTTCAGCGGAACGTTTATTATCAGTCTTTATCAGTTTACCGGTTTTTTCCGCTCACTGTTCAATGCATTTATCCGCTTAATTGATACATACATCATACAGGCATTGAATGATACGGGGCACCTATCCATTATTGTGTTTTCTATGCTGATAGGCGGCATGGTAGGCATCATCACAAAAAACGGTGGAATGCAGGGAATCGTTTCGGTATTGTCGCGACGGGCCAGAACCTCCCGATCCGGACAATTAACCACCTGGTTTATGGGAATGGCGGTATTTTTTGATGATTATGCCAATACTCTGGTTGTAGGCAACACCATGCGCAACCTAACCGACAAATTGAAAATTTCACGTGAAAAGCTGGCCTATATTGTTGACAGCACTGCCGCCCCTATTGCTTCGATTGCATTCATTACCACATGGATAGGCGCCGAGCTATCTTACATACAAGATGGCATTGAAACCATCGGCCTGGATACCAACCCTTACAGCGTATTTTTTGCATCCCTGAAGTATTCATTTTACCCTGTTCTTGCACTCTTATTTGTTTTTCTTGTTGTGATGAGCAGGCGTGAATACGGCCCCATGTATAAAATCGAAATGAATGCCCGCAAGGGAATTGCATCAGAACATAACAAGCAAACTGAAAAGCAAGAAAGTCAAAGACGCAGCGCTCCTTTTAATGCCCTTGTGCCTGTGCTCATCATCATACTAGGCACGCTGGGCGGACTTCTTTATACAGGCTGGGATACAAGCCTGTGGCACAATGCAGATTTAAGCTTCGGAGCCAAACTTTCGCATACCATAGGCGAAGCCGATTCGTTTAAAGCCCTGCTCTGGTCTTCTTTTGCTGCGGTGCTGATTGCCGTCACCCTTACAGTAAGTCAGAAACTATTAAGCCTGAGAAAAACCATAGATGCCATGGTAGGCGGATTTAAATCCATGCTTACGGCCATTCTCATACTCACCTTTGCCTGGGCATTGGCCCTGCTGACAGAACACATGCATACAGCTGAGTTCATCAGCAATACCATGCGCAATCTGTCGGTATCTCCTTACATGATACCAGCTCTGAGTTTTATTTTCTCAGGTCTGATTGCATTTAGCACAGGATCAAGCTGGGGTACCATGGCCATCATGTACCCTTTGATATTACCTTCAAGCTGGTTGATCTTTACAACAAATGGTTTAGACCACGAAACCAGCATGATGCTTTTCAACAACCTTGTCTCCACAGTCATAGCAGGTTCTGTCCTTGGGGACCACTGTTCTCCTATATCGGACACCACCATCCTGTCATCACTATCGGCAGGCTGCCCGCATATCCAGCATGTGCGTACCCAGATGCCGTATGCGCTTACCGTAGGAGCAACTGCCATTGTACTGGGGACCATTCCCGCATCTTATGGCATTCCGGTCTGGATATCATTTATTGCAGGAATCGGAATTTTATATCTGATATTGAGAATATTTGGAAAAAAACTGCCGGTAACTAAACTTTGATACGAAAAATATGTTTAACGAAAAAGCAAAAAGGAGAATTGTGACATGTTGAAATTAATATTGATAGCAAGCATATTTTTAGGACTCATTATCTTAGGCCTGGGTATACAGGTGTTTTTTGGCAAAAAGAAACAGTTCCCCAACACGCATATTGGCGGGAATAAAAACATGGAAAAAATGGGCATTAGTTGTGCTACTTCAGATGAACCCGGCACCTGTTCATGTCAGGTGGATGGCATACAGGGAAGCTGCCAGAACAAGCCTTAATCGGATAGTTGTTCAAGACCGTCAAAAACATCCAGCAGTTTTAAATTGACCACCATAGAGCCTGTATAATAGTGGTTAATGATGCTTTCATAATCATAACCGGCATCAGCCATAGCCATAGCTCCCTCCTGGCTAAGACCCACACCATGCCCATACCCTTTTCCGGATAAAACAAGCATATCGCCATCAACACGAACATCAAACCAGGCAGATTTCAGATTGAAATAGTTACGTATTTCCTTCACCGGGATGCTAACAGTTCCGTATTTAAGTGCCGGCATGCGCGACAGCAATTTTCGCTTCATTTGGTCTTCACTGATTTTATCGGTTTTTACACCCTGATTCTCGAGGAAAATCCGCCATTCCGTAAGGCTAAGGCTTCGTTGCCATGCAGCATGTTTTCCATCAAGGGAGAAGGTATCTTTTACCGATTTGAGATAAGGCAAAGGCGATGTCCATACATCCTCAGAATTTGCTGTCATACCACCACTGTTTGAGTGATACACGGCATTTATCAAATTAAAACTGCTGTCAACAATAACCTGACCATGCGTTTCCTTGCTGGCTAAGATGATTGTTTCATCTGTGGCTTTACCGGGATACACCTGGCAATGCACGCCATCGCAGAGTTGAAAACTTTCGGCTTCATGCCGTTGGAGATTCTCAAGCGCATAGGTTCTGATGATCACAGCCTGGCTTTTATAGTATTCCGGATGGGCTTTATAACCACCTTCAGCTTCCACAGTGGCAGCCACATAATCCTCAAGTGGCACCATATTAACAGCACGCAGTATTCCTTCATCCATATAAAAATGCATATTGCCTGTGTAAGCCCTTGCTGGTTCCGTTGCGGCTGTTGAATTGATAAAAAAGCCGGATTCGGCAGTATCCTTGACAAGATAACACTCATGTATGGCTAAATCAAGGCTGTCGCCGGATAACCTAAGGCTATCATCTTTGGCAACAATGCTCAAATTACTCATTGCAGGCAAAACAGTATAAACACTGTCAGCAAGTTTCAGCTTATACCCGGGTTTTTGCAGCGTGATCTTATACCCATCCGGATGTTGCGAATAAAAGAGTGCAACCCGCATTTCCTGGCACAGGCCGTTTTGGCTCAAAGACAATCCCAGCGCAATGACGATGTATGTAATCAGGTGCTTCATGATAAAGAGGACACCATTTTTTGAGCAATACGGTCAGAAACTCCACCTTCACCAAGTTTGGTTTTCAAATCCGCATAGGCGGCTGCAACCCGTTCAACATTTTTCCCTTTCGGCAAAACAGCAACGAATTCGTCGTTCAGGCTTTGTTCTGTCATCTGAAACTGAATCAGTTCGGTAACAACATCATCCTGCATTATCAGGTTAACCAGGCTAAACCGGCGGATTTTCACAAACAGGCGGGCGATGTTAAAACTTATCGGACTGGTTTTATAGCACACCACCTGAGGCACATCAAAAAGTGCGGCTTCGAGGGTGGCAGTTCCGCTGGTAATCATACCGGCCACAGCATGATGCAAAATGTCATAAGTGGCATTAAACAACAAGTGTGCATGCTTGTGTTTGCGCACAAATTTCTGATAGAATTCAGGATCCATTCCGGGAGCACCGGCAATCAGATATTCATATTCGGGATGTTTTGCTGCCGTATCCAGCATCAGTGGAAGCATTCTTGATATTTCCTGCTTTCGGCTGCCCGGCAAAATAGCAACGATCGGTTTATCAGAAATTTTGAGGGTTTTCCGGAATTCAAAATCATCTGTTGGCTGATATTGCTCTACAGCATCCAGAAGAGGATGTCCCTCATACTCAACATCCATATCGAATTTTTTGTAAAAATCCGTTTCAAACGGCAGTATCACAAACAGTTTGTCCAGCGTTTCCCGCATGGAATACACCCGGTTTTGCTTCCATGCCCATACATTGGGTGAGATGTAATGGAATGTTTTGAATCCGGCTTTGTGCGCCCATTTGGCCATGCGCAGATTAAAACCGGGAAAGTCGATGGTAATGAGCACATCAGGTTTAAACCTGCTGATATCCTGTTTGGCAAAGCGAAAATTTTTCTGAATGGTACGCAAATGAACAAGCACTTCAACAAATCCCATTATGGCAAGTTGCTTATAATGCATCCGCAATTCAGCACCTGCCTCCTGCATTTTTTCACCACCCCAGGCCATAATTTCGGCATCCGGATCGGCTTTTTTAAGCCCCCGGATTAAATTTGCACCGTGAAGGTCGCCGGATGCTTCGCCTGCAATGATGTAATACTTCATTCTGGATGGTTTTATGCAAATTTCAGTATGACCACGATCACAACATACACGAAAATGGAAAACACAATACCCCGGTTTGCATACCAATATCCCAGATTCTTAAGGATATAAAACGGGATTAAATTGACCAGTGTCGCCATGCTGAAAATGGGTAAAAATGTCCCCATCGCCACAAGGTATTTCAAATAGGGAATAACGCCCACACCCGGCCGTGCTTTTACAAGGTAAAATATGAGTACCACAATAAGTGGCAGAACCATGCCAATGGCAATCCCAAACCAGGGCTTATTCAGTTTTTGATTTGCTTTTTTTGTTTCGTTCATTGTCTGAGATGTTTAAAATTTCCAGTCTGCCATTTTTTGCAAAGTATGATAATCTGTAAGATCAGCTTTTACCGGTACAATGGCTGCCTTATTCTGTTTTAATACGTATTCATCCGTGTTAGGAGTTCCGTTTTCGTTGTTTTTAAAGTATCCGGTAAGCCAGTAGTACGGTCTGCCTATAGGATCATGCCGCTCTTCAAACTCGCCCTGCCACACACCGAATGTCTGTCGGCAGACTTCAATACCCTTAAATGCATCCGGTTCAATGGCGGGGATATTCACATTCAGAACAACCCTGTCCGGGAGTTTTTCAGTCATCATTTTTTCCACAACGTTCCTGACCACGGTTTTTGCAAGGGTGAAATCTGCATCCGGAGAATGGTCGGTGAGCGAAAAACCGGCTGCGGGGATATTATGCAATCCCGCCTCAAGTGCAACGCCCATGGTACCGGAATAAATCACTGA
>CAYQMB010000062.1:12598-17269 GCA_964418565.1 uncultured Bacteroidales bacterium
GCCACTTCAATCAGGCTGTGTAGTCCATTGGCACGCGGGCCATCATCGTTTGATATCAGTATATATGGGTGTTTCATAAATTCCATTTCATCAGGCTACAAAGATAGCAAAAGCAGGCATTTTACAAACAGCAATTAAAGCTCATCACACCATGAACTACCATAAAACACGTAGACAGGTTTCAGTCTTTTCACCGGATCACACCACATGGAAGCATGTTATATTTGTAATAAGAATTAAAGACAAATACACTATGAAAAAACTGATTGCAATACTTTTCAGCCTAATACTTTTAACTGCAGGGGTTTCTGCTCAGAGATCGGTTGTTAAAATAACACCTGAAATTGATTTTTCAGAAACCATAGAAAAAAACATAATCGTTGATGAGTTTGATGGTAATATCTATTTCACAATGACACTGTATGAACAGGATGCAAATGGTTTTTACACATTTGAACGTTCATATGACAATGAAAACTTTGTCATATTATCAAAAAAGACTTTTCATAAAAATATCGACTACAATAAAAAGCAATTTACATTTATAAATAAATTGCCCTTGCAACCGGCAACTTACCGTGTTTACAAGTATACCGACACGCAAGTCAATCTGGTAAGAGAATACATTTACAGCCCGTCAGCAAAAACACAAATGGCGGTAAAAGAATAAAGCATTTCCCCAATTCCCCTATAGATTATACTTCAAGACTATCCCCCAAACCGCTTCTGACCCCCATCGGAAGCGGTTTTCTTCTTGTACAAACCACCATAAGCTAATGCATTTTGAACGCTGAGGCGATCGCTTCAGAATAAAACCCAATAGCATTATTAATCACAAAATCTTGAAAAACTTGCCAAAAACGGTCACAAATCACTACTTTTGATTCATGTACTCTTAATTAATATGATGAGCGGGCTTCTTTTCTGATGGTAAACAATTGAAGAAATCAAGCCCGGAAACTGATGTGTAAAGAACGACACCAAAAGATTCCGTAATGCAATTTACCAGAGAACAAAAAGCAATCATACATTCTGAAGGTAATATAAAGATCAACGCAGTTGCCGGCTCCGGAAAAACAAGTACCCTCATAGCGTATGCCATGGCCAGACCAAAAACTGCCCGTATTTTGTACCTGGCATTCAACAAATCTGTTAAACTTGAAGCCATACAAAAATTCAAAGTCCGCGGCCTGACCAATGTACAGGTAGAAACAGCCCACTCGTTGGCACACAGGCACATCATCAGGAACAGCCCCTATAAAATCAGATCGCAGCCATATAAAACCCATGAAATAGCAGAAATGCTCAGTTTAAGCAGCAATGGTGAAAAAATGGGTGAATACATTCTGGCAAATCACATCAATAAATTTCTCTCCTATTACTGCAACAGCAACAAATCCAAGCCTGAGGAACTCAATTATGCAGATGTTGTTAACGACCCTAAGGCCAAAGGTTTTGTCAACACCTATCATTCTTTAATTTTACACCATGCTAAAATTCTGCTTAGAAAAATGGAAAAGGCAGAAATTGATGTTAGCCATGACTTTTATTTGAAAAAATTTCAGTTATCATCACCCGATTTATCCTATGACTACATTCTTTTTGATGAAGGTCAGGATGCCTCACCTGCCATGCTTGATGTCTTTTTCAAACAAAAAGCCACAAAACTTATTGTGGGTGATTCGCATCAGCAGATATATGGCTGGAGGTTTGCCGTCAACTCCCTTGAAAAAGCAAATTTCAAACCGCTTAACTTATCCAACAGTTTTCGTTTCAATCAAAACATTGCAGAGCTTGCCCGTGATATTTTAAAAAGGAAAGCACATCTGAACGCTGATGTCAACTGCGACATCATTGGGCAAGGCACTTCTAACAAAACAAAAACAAGGGCTGTCATTGCCAGAACAAACCTTGGCCTTTTGCTGAATGCCATAAATCATGTCAGAAATGAAAACACGGATAAAAAAATCTATTTTGAAGGCAACATCAATTCTTATACCTATGCCAGTGATGGTGCCTCCCTCTATGATGTTTTGAACCTGCATGAGAACAAAAAACACAACATCAGGGATAAGATGATCAGACGAATGCGTGACACATCTGAACTCAAAGAATATGTTGAGAAAACAGAGGACGCAGAGCTGGCCATGATGCTTCAGATTGTTGAAGAGTATGGTAGTGAAATTCCGTCTATCATCAAAAACATCAAGTCAAAACACATTGATGGTGACGATAAAAAACAGGCTGATGCGATTTTTTCTACGGTTCATCGTTGCAAGGGTGCAGAATACGACGATGTCAGGCTGGTGAATGATTTCATCTCAGAAGAAAAACTTAAGAAAATAAAATCCGACCAGAAAAAAGAAACCGGCAATCACCGGCAACTCATTGAAGAAATCAATTTGCTTTACGTTGCTGTTACCCGTACCACAAACACAATTCATATTCCCGAAGCCCTCATGCCGGATGGTTTTCCTGCTTCAGAACAAATTCACATCACAGAAAAGGCAGAGGATGAAGAACCGGAGCTGACTGAAATGGCAGAAGGGCTTTTCTCTACAGTAAATCAGGAGAAGTCATACAGCGTGGAGGAAGTCAGGAAACAGCATAAAGATGCCTACAGGGCCTGGACAACTGAGCTTGACATGGAACTCACAAATAAATTTCAAGAGGGAATAAAGGTAAAAGAGCTGGCAACCTATTTCGGCAGAACAGAAGGAGCCATTCGCTCACGAATAAAAAAGCTGCAACTAAAAGAGGCTTAGCACTTTTAAGCTGCGGCCCACGGCTGGCAGGGGATCAGGCTGGAAAGACATAACACATACTCAACAAATCACTTGATTTTCACACATTTCACTTGACAATGTACTGTTTTTTTCCTATATTCAGCATTCATAAGTAAAATTTTGTTCCGTAATCAAAAAAACAGGATATTATGAAACCAATGAGCAGATTTTTTTCTTACAGCTTTTTTCTGATTGCAGGGATAATGCTAATCATAGCTGGAGGATGTAAAGAAGAAGACAACAATGATCCGGCTGATGACAATGGCGATGATGACATCAGTCATGAAATTAGCTATGGATCAGTTACCGACGAAGAGGGCAATGAGTACACAACTGTTGTTATCGGCGGGCAGGAATGGATGGCAGAAAATCTCAGAGTAACAAAATACCGCAACGGAGATGACATACCTACTGCCCCGGAAGATACAAGCTGGGAAAACACAACAGAAGGCGCGATGGCTATTTACCCCCACGAAAGCGTTGACGGTCTGGAATCAGATCAGGCAGTTGTGGATGCCTACGGGATACTTTACAACTGGTATGCTGTGGATGACCAACGGGGCATTTGTCCCTCCGGCTGGCATGTACCTTCAGAATATGAGTGGACTCAACTGGAGGAATACCTGGAAGATAACTTTGAAGCCATCAGCAGTAGCAATATTGCCAACGTACTAAAATCATGCAGACAGGACGGCTCCCCCCTTGGCAGCGATTGCGATACAAGGGAACATCCGCGCTGGAACGGGCACGGCACCCATTATGGCACAGATGATTTTGGATTTGCTGCACTTCCGGGTGGTATGAGAGACGAATACGGTACTTATGAAGGTATAGGCCTTGGGGCTCTTTGGTGGACATCATCAGTTATTACCGAAGATGCCGCATTTGCCCGCAGTATCATGTTCGATTCCGGCTCCTTGAACGCCGGCTATACCGGAGGAAGCAGAAACGCCGGCTTGTCAGTACGCTGTGTGAAAGACTGACTTTTCTGACAAAATTCATTAGGCACGATTTAGAATCCCCTCAATAAAACCACCTTTCCAGGTAAACTCAGTAATTGTGTTAAAAAAAATGCGTAAATTCGTAGAAGTATGAAAACCAGACTGAAGCTATACCTTACAATTATCATTTCCTTACTTGTTTCTAAAGTGCAGGGACAAGTGGTTTTTAATAAAATCATTGAAGACACCATTGGTCATGTCATGAATTCGGTGGTGGCTTTGGATACAGGTTATGTGTTTTTATCAGGAACAGGCAATGAACATGATGTACGTAGCTTTGCATTAACTCACGTAAATGAAGTTGGCGAAAAACAATGGAAACACATTTATAGTGACCCGGTGGCTGAATACTGGGAAGGCTGGGATGGAAACATGAAAAACTACGGAAATACTTATGAATTTGCCGGCGAATACGTTAACCCTTCTGAAGGGAAAAGAGGCATACATCTAAACATTTTTGATGAAAACTATAATTTGTCATCTCAAGAAATAATTTTTTATGACACCATTGATAAACGTGCCTATTATTCTATAAAATTCCTTGAAGACGATAGTTATTACATTACCGGTCAACTATATGACTATGAAGACAATACATATAGATTGCTTCTGTTAAAAGCTGATAGTTCAGGAAATTATGTATGGCACAAAAACTACAGTGGAGAATATGCCTATGGTTCAACAATCATTGAAACAACTGAACATGATGTGTTGGTAGGAGGAGCACGTAGTTATCCAATTGGTATTAACAATCACTGTTGTCCGATAAAAAATTAAGAGCAGGGAGATCATAAGATACTCCCAGCTCTTTTTGTAGTTTTGTAATGACCAAAAAACATAACTACAATGAATAAAACTACACATTTTTTTGGAACCTCCGTATT
>CAYQMB010000063.1:0-16692 GCA_964418565.1 uncultured Bacteroidales bacterium
GTTAAATTGTAAGGCAATGAAAAGCAATAACAAAATCGTACATAACGGTTAATAACGGTTAATAACCGTTAAAAACGAATAATCTTAAAAATAATAAAAATATATTTAAAACGTAAAAATTAACACTTTAAACATACCCCCGACATAACTGACCGGGGGGCGTGGTTTAGACATTCTTACTATTAATCAACACCCTCCTATGTTTGCAAAAGAAAAGAAGGGCCCAGTTAAACTCTAATTTTGTAGCTTAGTGTGTTTCAGCAGGCCATCAACAGTGTCTCTCAATAAAGTCGGGAGTATGAGCAATAATGTTCAAGGATGAGGCGGATTGAACATAATAAACCGCAGTGTGCTAATGCATATGAGGAATTAGGATTTTTATCCAACGTTGAAATTATGCATTATAGACAAACTCTATTTAATCCTTGCGAAAAACAGTGCTGTTTTTCATAAGGTTTGCTGTCAGGCAGGAGTGTGTTGGTGTGATGGCAAGTAATTTACCCGGGGGTATGTTCTTTATCATCCCGGCTGGCAGGTTTGCTGTACCGTGTTCCTGAGAGAGGCGACGAACAAAAACCGGCGGATCAAAACGTTTGAAATGAGTGTTGTCAATGATTTCTGAAACTTCTCCATAATGTACCCCATTAGCATCATGCAGTTGTTCTTTGGAAAGATGTACCGCTCCGCAGTGCAATACCATTTCATTGCGCTCCGGATGTGCCGCTATTACCGGGGCAACAACCACTGCAGCAATATCTTCATAATTGCAGGCTCCCAACTGATATTGCATATAATCGTAATACACAAAATTGCCTGGCCGGATTTCATCCACACCTTCAAAATTCTCACAAATGGAAACCGATGGTGTATCACCAATGCTGATTAAGGGCTCATGAGCAGCAAATACTTCTTTCAGGTTTTGTAACTGCCTTAGCGATTCCTTATGAATGGCTCTGATGGTCTCTTTGCTCTCTGCGTGGTAGGTGTGCCCGTTGTGGACAACAAATCCCCGGAAATTCAACAGGGTAAGGGAGTCGATCTGGTGTATGATTTTAGCAATATTTTCCGTGTCGTGGGCATTAATACCTGTTCGCCGGTATCCTGTGTCCGTTTTGATCATAACATCCACATGGCGCGAAGCATACTGATTGTAGGTTTCCAGCGATTCGGCAGATTCTACCAGAATGGTGAGATGGCATTTTTTGCTTAATTCCTTTAAATGAAGGGCCTGCAGTGGGTTGTATGTTATTGCAAGGAAAATGTCATTAAATCCGGCCCGTATAAATTGATGGGCCATATCGATATTTGATACAGCAATTTTATGGATCCCGTGTTTTTTAAACAGATCACCAATAATTTCAGACTGATGCGTTTTAAAATGAGGTCTGAATATCAGATTATGACGATTTGCCTTCTCGGCCATCGTTTTTATATTGGATTCGGCTATGGATTTTGACACCACAAAAGTTGACTTTTCTATTTCGGACATTTTCATATTTTTGTTATTCATTAGCGTTGTGAATAATAACTAAAAATAATAATATCATGGAAAAATACCTGAAAGAAGCAAAAGATTTGTGGCCTGAACTTGAATGGATCAAAGACGAATCCCTGCGGGAAAAAGTAACCAAAACATGGGCACTTGCTCTTGAACGCAGTGTTCTGGATGCAGATGATCTCAAACGCATTCCGTTTACCCTTTTGGCTGGCCCGGATCTGAAAGTGACCTTTATGGATCATAAGCAGTCGGTTGTGCATATTGCCAGAGATGCCGGCGAAAAAGTCAACAGTTTTTATCATGGTGAGCTTACCGCGGATATGGATACCCTGATTTCCGGAGCAATCCTGGCTGATGTTGGAAAGCTGCTGGAATATGTGCTTGATGAAAATGGCAGGGCCGTGCAGGGCAATTATGGCAAATACCTGCGTCACCCGTTCTCCGGAGTGTCTCTGGCAGAAGAGTGCGATGTTCCCGCTGAGGTTTGTCACATTATTGCAACCCATGCAGGTGAAGGCAATATGGTAAAGCGTACCACAGAAGCTTACCTGGTGCATCACGCCGATTTTATGACCTTTTTACCCTTTAAAGAAAGGCTCGAAATAAAATAATCAGGCTTGAGGGCGGGAATCCGTCCTCTCTTTTTTAATATACTATTGTTGTGAAAGCTGTTATCATTACCATCGGAGATGAAATCCTTATTGGGCAGACCGTTGATACCAATGCTGCCTGGATAGGTGAACAATTGAACAGGATCGGGGTGCAGGTAGAAAAAAATATCAGCATCCGGGATGCTCATGATGCCATACATACCGCCATTGATGAGGCCTGGGAGCAAGCGCCACTTGTGATCATGACTGGCGGACTTGGCCCGACCGGAGATGATATTACCAAACAAAGCCTGGCGGATTATTTTAACACTGCACTGGTTTTTTCAGAAAAGGTGCATCAGCGTGTGCAGGCTTTTCTGACAAAACGGGGATACAGCATGAACAGCAATAATAAGGATCAGGCCATGGTGCCTGAGGCCTGTACTGTGATTGACAATCCCCTTGGTACGGCTCCTGTTATGAAATTTGAACAGAACGGCAGGTGGCTTTTCAGTTTGCCCGGTGTGCCCTTTGAGATGAAGGAAATCATGCATAAGGAAATTTTGCCCCGGGTAAAGGCTGATTTTCAACTTCAGCCGGTGAAACACAAAACGATAATGACCTATGGTATGCCCGAAGCTTTCCTGGCAGAAAAATTGGAAAAATGGGAGGCAGGCCTGCCAGCACAAGTGAGTCTGGCTTACCTGCCATCTCCCAAAGGGATAAAAATTCGCTTATCGGTATATGAAAATGCCTCTGAATTTGATGATAAACTCAAACAGGCTGTCTCTGAGCTAAAAGCAATTATCCCCGGTAATGTTTTTAGTGATAGTGAAACTGAACTGGAGCGGGTTTTACTTGAAAACCTGAAAAAGTATGGTTTGCGCCTGGCAACAGCCGAAAGCTGTACCGGTGGTCGTATAGCATCTGTTCTGACATCCGTGCCCGGTAGTTCAGATGTGTTTAACGGCAGCATTGTTGCTTATCAGAATGCTGTGAAAAGTAAGCTGTTAAATGTTCCGGAAGCTGTTATTGCTGAATATGGTGCTGTTAGCGAACCGGTTGTGAAATATATGGCAGAAGGGGTGATGAAACAACTGAATGCAGACGCAGCTATTGCCGTTTCCGGTATTGCCGGACCGGGTGGTGGCTCTCCCGATAAGCCTGTTGGAACAACCTGGATTGCTATTGCCCTGAAAAACAAGGTTGAAGCTCAGCGATTCCGCTTTGGAAGTACCCGCGATGTAAATATTCTCAGGGCTGCTTACAGTGGAATGTTTCTGCTGAATTCGGTTGTTAGAGAAACTTATGAACAATAGAATGTCAGTAAGTGCCACTATTTTTTGGTGAAATATTTTGTTGTTAAGAAAAAAAAACCGATTTTTGCAATCCAAATTTGAAATACACAGATGTCATGGCAAAAACATGTCAAATAACAGGAAAGAAGGCTATCGTAGGAAACAGTGTTTCTCACTCAAAAACCCACGTTAAAAGAAGGTTCAATGTAAACCTTGCGAAACGGAAGTTTTACCTTGAAGAAGAAGACCGCTGGATTGAGCTTGTGGTTTCTAACAAAGCCGTCCGTATTATTAATAAAGTGGGCTTGAACAAGGCACTGAAAGATGCAAAAGCGAAAGGCTATATCACTAAGTATTAAAGGAGATTAAGTTATGGCAAAAAAAACAAAAGGAGACAGAGTACAGGTTATCCTCGAGTGTACTGAGCATAAAAACTCCGGCAAACCCGGGATGTCTCGCTACATTACAACCAAAAACAGAAAGAATACAACAAAACGTCTGGAGTTGAAAAAATACAACCCCATTCTGAGAAAAGTTACTGTTCATAAAGAAATTAAATAAGTAAGTTATGGCTAAGAAAACTGTTGCATCACTGAAAAGCGGTAAAGGAAAAGAATTTGCCCGCGTGATTAAAATGGAAAAATCCAAGAAAACCGGTGCATACGCTTTCAAAGAAGAAATCGTAAACAACGAAAACGTTAAAGATTTTTTCGCTAAGAAATAATTTCAACGTCCATAAAAAAGCATAGCACCCTTCGCACCGGAGGTGTGCTTTTTTTATTTTGTAGGGATTTAAATATTGAGTTATGGCTTTATTCGGTATTTTTAATAAAGACAGCAAAAAAGACCTTGATAAAGGGCTTGAGAAAACCAAAGAAAGTGTCTTTAAAAAACTGGGTCGCGTTGTGGCCGGTCGGTCCAAAATCGATGATCAGGTGCTGGATGATTTGGAAGAAGTCTTGATCTCTTCCGATGTGGGAGTCGATACTACCCTGAAAATTATTGATCGTATCGAAGCGCGGGTGAAACAGGAGAAATACCTGGGGTCTTCCGAACTCAATAGTCTCCTGCGTGAAGAAATCAGCGATTTGCTTGCCGAAAATGAAACAGCTGATTTTAAAAACTGGGAGCTCCCGCAAAGCGACACCCCTTATGTTATAATGGTTGTCGGCGTTAACGGCGTTGGAAAAACAACCACCATCGGTAAGCTTGCATGGCAGTTTCAACAGGCAGGAAAAAAAGTACTCCTGGGAGCCGCCGATACCTTCCGTGCTGCTGCTATTGAACAGCTGGAAATCTGGGCAGAGCGGGTTGATGTGCCGCTGATTAAACAAAAAATGGGCTCTGACCCGGCATCAGTTGCTTACGATGCTCTCTCATCTGCCATGAGCCAGAATGCCGACGTGGTTATCATTGATACTGCCGGACGGCTGCACAACAAAGTGAACCTGATGAACGAGCTGTCAAAAGTAAAACGAGTAATGAAAAAGCTTATCCCTGATGCTCCCAATGAAGTTCTCTTGGTTATCGATGGTTCTACCGGACAAAATGCTTTCGAGCAGGCAAAACAGTTTGTTGGGGCTACCGAAGTAAACGCCCTGGCTGTTACCAAACTAGATGGAACGGCCAAAGGTGGTGTGGTTATCGGTATATCCGATCAGTTTAATGTGCCGGTTAAATACATTGGTGTGGGTGAAGGTAAAGAGCATTTGCAGCTGTTTGACAGAAAAGACTTTGTTGATTCTCTGTTTAAGGATAACTAAGGTGTTGATGTGTGTTTGCTGTGTCTGAGTTTTTCCGGTACTAATCCGTAAAGTGCATATACGCCATAACCACAGGCAATACCCAGAAGTGCTCCGCCGGCAATGTCCGCCGGATAATGTACGCCCAGATATACGCGTGAAAAGGATACCAGTGCCGCCCAGATGAAAATGCCCCAGGCAAACCATTTTTTCCTGATTAATAATGTGGAGATACATGCCAACCCAAAGGTGTTGGCTGCATGCGACGAGACAAAACCGTATAACCCGCCACGGTAGTTGTTTACTGTGTTTATCAGATGATGGATGTCCAGGTTCTGGCTTGGCCGGTAGCGCTGTATCAAATCTTTAAAAAGGTTGACAGAAATCCAATCGGTCAGGGCAAAGGTGAGAATGGCTGCCAGTATGAAGAAAATGCCCTTCCACTTTGCTTTATATATCATCAGAAAAATGATAAACAGATAAAGCGGGATCCACACGTATTTATCACTCAGAAACCACATGATGCTGTCCAGAACCGGCGTGTGCAGGTCATTGTAAAACAGCAGCAGGCTGCGGTCGAGCATTTCCAGGTATTCAATCATGTGTGCAGGCTTTTCCAGATTTTATCTTTTAACTCATCCAGCCCGGTCTGGGCTACCGATGAAATAAAAACATAATCCATACCCGGCAATTCGTTTTTGAGCATTTCCTTTAGCTCATCGTCCAGCATGTCGCTTTTGCTGATAGCGAGAATGCGCTCCTTATCAAGCAATTCCGGGTTGTATTTCTTTAATTCTTCAAGCAATATCTGGTATTCTCCGGCAATGTTTTTGCTGTCGGCAGGTACCATGAATAACAGGCTGGAATTTCGTTCGATATGCCTGAGAAAACGAAGCCCTAAACCTTTGCCTTCTGCTGCGCCTTCGATGATACCGGGAATGTCAGCCATGACAAATGATTTGCCATCGCGGTAGGCGATGATTCCCAGATTAGGCGTGAGGGTGGTGAATTCGTAATTGGCAATCTTTGGTCTGGCAGCTGATAACGTAGCGAGAAGTGTGGATTTTCCGGCATTCGGAAATCCCACCAGCCCGACATCAGCAAGCACCTTAAGCTCCAAAATCACCCAGGCTTCCTGTCCGGGTCTGCCCGGTTGTGCATAATGTGGCGCCTGATTGGTACTGCTCTTAAAATGTGTGTTTCCGCGACCACCCATGCCGCCTTCAAACAGAATTTTTTCTTCTCCGTCTTCGGTGATCTCAAGTAAGGGCTCTTCTGTTTCGGCATCCTTTACCACAGTGCCCAGAGGTACATCTATAATAACATCCTCACCGTCAGACCCAAACTTTCGTGCCGAGCCGCCGGATTCGCCATTGTCAGCAAAAAGATGTTTTTGATACTTCAGATGGAGCAGCGTCCAGCGATGACGGGAGCCTCGCAGGATAATGTGACCTCCACGGCCTCCGTCTCCACCATCAGGTCCGCCTTTGGCAATGAATTTCTCGCGCCGAAAGTGGCGTGATCCGGCTCCTCCTTTACCAGAACGGCAGAATATTTTAACATAATCAATAAAATTGGCGTTGCTCATTGTCTAGCGTATGTCTTTGAAGGCTTTTTTTATTGTACAGGTTAATTTTTCGTGAAGCTCGTCTGGTTTGCCACCACCATCAAAACACTGTATCTTACCTTGTCGTTTGTAATATTCCAGTACGGGCTTGGTTTTTTTCTCCCATACCTCCAGCCTGTGAATAATGATGTCTGTATCCATGTCGTATACCCGGGCTTTGTCGGTTTTTGCCCTTTCGTGCAGCCGTTTAATGGATGTCAGCGTTGGGGCATCAACATTCAGCACAAGCGATACCTCTGAATCATGGCGTTTAAACAGACCATCGAGTATGTAGGCCTGTACAAGGTTGCTTGGGAAACCCTTTATAATGAAACCGCGGGCAGCTTCGTGATGCTCCTGAATCTCACTCTCAATCAGGCGAATGGCAATATCATCCGGAACAATGTCCCCACTGTCCAGGTATTTTTGGGCACGATTGCCTATGGATGTTTTCTTTTCGATTTCTTTTCGGATGAGTGTCCCGGTGCTTATGTACACAAGGTTGTGTTCTTTTGCAAGCTGTTTTGCCTGAGTGCCTTTCCCCGCTCCGGGAGGGCCAAACAACACGATGTTCAGCCACGTTTGGGAAAGAGCCTTCTCTATGGATTCGCACAGGCGTCCAAACACATCTTCAATGCTGCCTATTCCGTCAATCTGAACGTATTTGTCCTGCTCCTTGTAAAACTCAATGACGGGGATGGTTTTTTCTTCGTATTCCTTAAATCGGTTAAGGATGATTTCCTTCTTGTCATCGGAGCGATTTTGTTCCTGTGCCCGTTTGAGCATACGGCGCATAAGCTCTTCGCGGGGTACTTCCAGGCTGAGCATGGCTGTAAGCTTGGTGTTCATTTTTAACAGCAAGCCTTCCAGAATGTATGCCTGTGCATAGGTGCGCGGAAAACCATCAAACAAAATGCCTTTGGCTTCAGGATGCATTTGTATCCGTTCTTCAATAATCTGTACAATGATCTCATCAGAAACCAGTCCGCCTCTGTCAATAATAGATTTGGCCTGTTGTCCGAGGTCTGTGCCTTCTTTAATTTCCTTACGGAGAATGTCACCGGTGGAAATGTAGGTGAGTTTGTATTTTTCGGCCAGTTTTTTTGCCTGTGTGCCTTTCCCGGCGCCAGGAGGACCAAACAATGCGATGTTTAACATATTGACGGGTTTAATGAGTTATCTGATAAATGTGTCTCAGGTTTCTCCCGTAACCATCATAATCCAGCCCGTATCCAACAATAAACTTATTCGGGATTTCAAAACCTGTGTAATCAATGGGAATTGTTTTCTGATAGGCTTCCGGTTTGAACAACAATGTGGCAATTTTAATGTCTGCAGGATCGTATGCCTGCAATTGCTTGATGATGTGTTCTATGGTTATGCCTGTGTCTACGATATCCTCCAGAATGATTACCGGACGGTCTTTGATATCTTCGTTAAGACCAATGAGTTGCCGGACTTTTCCTGTTGACCGTGTTCCCTCATAGGATGCAAGTTTCAAAAATGATATTTTGCATTCCATCTCCAACGATTTAAACAAATCCGACGAAAACATAAAACATCCGTTGAGTATGCCAACAAAAACCGGATGCTTGCCTTCGTAATCCTTGTCCATTTGCTTCGCCATTTCTTCTATGCGGGATTTTATGTCCTCTTCTTTCAGGTAAACAATAAACTGCTTATCCAGTATTCTGATTTTATCCATTGTTTTATTTCTAAATTAATACGACGAAGATAATTAATCTCCGTGTATTTTAAAAGCCTCTTTTTTTCGTACTGGTTAACTGCCCGGGTTGTTTTGCTTGATTTATGTTTTTCAGCTTGTTCTGTGGTCGGTCGATACCTGTTTTTACTGTTTTTTTACGTTTGCCGGATATAAAGTCCCTGCTGATTTGTGCCGGATATCGTGAATGAGCTCTGTTCAGGACATCCAACACAGAAAATCAGGAGAATGTTTGTGAATTTTGGTTAAAGATTGAATGAAAGTTTTATTTTTGTAAATAGACATTTTGCAAATCGATTGGTAAACCTATAATTTTAAAGATATGAAACCAGTAGTAAGCATTATCATGGGCAGCACATCAGACTGGCCGGTGATGGAAAAAGCAGCCAGATTCTTTGATGATCAGCAAATCCCCTTTGAAATCAATGCCTTATCAGCTCACCGGACACCTGACGAGGTTGAAGAATTTGCCAAAAACGCTGAGGAGCGCGGCATTGAAGTTATTATTGCCGGTGCCGGTATGGCTGCTCATCTGCCGGGAGTAATTGCTGCTATGACAAGCCTTCCCATTATAGGTGTGCCCATTAAGGGCAGTTTTGACGGTCTGGATGCGCTTTTATCCATCGTGCAGATGCCACCGGGAATTCCTGTGGCTACCGTAGCTGTCAACGGCGCTCAAAATGCCGCTGTTCTTGCCCTGCAGATGCTTGCAACTGGCAATCCGGAGGTTAAAACAAAAGTGAAATCATTTAAATCCGGACTGAAATCCAAAATAGTTAAAGCCAATCAGGATTTGGCTGATAAAAAATTTGAATACCGTGTGCAATGATTAAACGTACCTTTATTACCTGTGTGCTTTTATGTGCCGTACTGTCGTTAAATGCAGAACAGGACAAATGGCAGGCAGGAGCGCGTTCATCCGGTATGGGAGATGCCTCACTGATGAATCAGGATGTCTGGGCCGGTTTTAATAATCCCGGTGCATTAACTGGTGTAAGTGATATGAGCATCGGCCTTAACTGGGAAAATTCATTTATGGTGAATGAATTATCCCGTGCAGCATTTGCGTTTGTCTTGCCTTTCGAAGACAATGCAATCTCCTTGGGGTATACGCACTTTGGATACTCCCTCTACAGCGAAAACCGACTGAGCCTTGCATATGCTATGCGTTTAGCCGAATGGCTGTCAATGGGTGTACAGGTGGATTATTTCAATGCTGTTCAATCTGATATTTACGGAAACTCAAATATCCTCACCTTCGATATCGGACTGTTGGCTACACCTGCTGATGGCCTACTTTTTGGAGTGCACGTGTTTAATCCTGCAAACATCATGTTCAACGGTGAGCAAAACAGGGATTTGCCGGTTGCTATGCGTGTGGGCATCGGTTACTGGTTTTCGGATAATATGCTTGCCAGCATTGAAACTGAAACGGACATGGCAGACTATACCATGGTTAAAGCTGGTCTGGAATACCGCCTGCTGGATAATTTTTACCTCCGCACAGGGGTCAACGCGAAACCCTTAAAAGCTTCGTTTGGTGCCGGCTGGAAATGGAATAAACTGAATATTGACCTTGCCTACTCGTACCACAACGTACTGGGTAGCTCACCTCATCTGGGAGTTAGTTATGCATTTTAAAAATCATCCTGCATATTCGCTGTTTATTTCTCTGCTGCTAATCCTGGCAGGTTCCGCTCTGAAAGCACAAACAGACGGGGATATCAGTGCGGATACAGATTTGGGTAGCATCATTGAACTGCTGGCTGAACGGGCGGATGCAGACCTGGATTATTCAGCCTTCGTTGAGCGTATGATCGAACTATCCGAAAATCCTGTGAATATCAATGAGGCTTCAGAAGATGACTTTCGGGAACTGGTTTTTCTTACCGATTTTCAGGTTTTCAGCCTGACGGAATACCGTAAGAAAGCCGGAATTATTCGCTCGCCTTATGAATTGCAGTATTTATATGGTTACGATGCTGAGCTCGTTCGGCTGATGATGCCCTTTGTATCGTTTGAAGAAAAAGCTGCAGCCCGGGAATTTTCATTACTCGAAGCGTTTAAATACGGCAGACATGATATTTTTCTGCGGTACCAGCGTATTTTTGAGGAACAGAAGGGATACATTCCGGTATCTGACAGCATCCTTGCCGAAAATCCGGATAAATCCCGCTATCTGGGATCACCCGACAAATTGTACCTGAAATACAAATTTCATTATAAAGATAAACTCAGCCTGGGACTTACCGCAGAAAAAGATGCCGGAGAAACCTTTTTTAAAGGCAGCAACCCCTATGGCTTTGATTATTATTCCGCTCACTTTCAACTGCAGGATGTGGGCATCATCAAAACCCTTAACCTTGGTGATTATTCAGTGCAGTTTGGTCAGGGCCTGGTGGCCTGGTCGTCCATGAGCTTTGGAAAAACACCCTATGTGATGAACGTTATCCGGAAAGGCCGGGGCATTTACCGGTATTCCAGTGCCAATGAAAATCAGTTTATGCGTGGCGGTGGGGCTACCGTTCGCCTGGGAAGCTTTGATTTGTCTGCGTTTTATTCCAACAAACCCATTGATGCCAATATTGATGCCGTAGACAGCATAGGAAACAGCATCGAATCGGTTACCTCTTTTCAGAATGTCGGGTACCACCGCACACCTTCTGAAATTTCTGATGAACGTGCCATCAATGAACAAATTGCAGGTGGTAATGTCAATTACAACGGCAATAACCTGCGGATGGGAATGACATACGCCTGGTACCAGTACGGAGCAAACCTGATTTCCGGAAATCAGCTTTACGACCTGTTTGATTTTTCCGGTAACAGTTTTATGAACCTGGGAATGGATTTTCGTTACCAGTATAAAAAGTTCTCACTGTTTGGTGAGGCTGCAACCAACGATATTTACGAACCGGCTGTTGTCGGTGGTTTTGTGCTGAACGCTGCCCCGCAGATATCCTTCTCTGGTGTATACCGGAATATAGCACCCGGTTATTATGCCGGTTACGCATCGGCATTCGGCGAAAGTTCAAGCCTTGGCAACGAACAGGGGTTCTACCTCGGAGCAGAAGTCCTTCCGTTTAAAGGCTGGGAAATCCGTGGTTATATTGATATTTTCCGCTTCCCCTGGCTGCGTTTTCAGGCCTATTCACCCTCTGATGGTTACGACTGGCTGGTACAGGCCGATTACTCAATGAACCGGCATGTGAGTATGTATTGGCGCGTTAAAGGGCAGGAAAAAGACGATACCTACAGTCCGGATGATGCGTATATGGCACTAATGCTTCCTGAAAAGCAGTTTAAAGCCCGTTACAGCCTGAAAATTGAGCCCACAAACGACCTTCGCCTGAAAAGCCAGGTTGAATACGCAGGCTATCAAGCCAACGATCAAGAGGAGCGTGAACATGGATGGCTGCTTTCTCAGGATATCATATGGCAGCTTAAAGAGGTGCCATTGCGCTTTGTTACACGTTTTGCTTTGTTCCGGACAGATTCTTATGATACCCGCATTTATTCCTATGAATACGATGTGCTGTATGCATTTTCAATTCCTGCTTATTACTATCACGGTAAACGGGCATACCTTCTTGTGAAATATTCACCTGCGGATAATATTGACCTCTGGTTCAGAATTGCCCGCACGTACTACGATAATAAGGAAACGGTCAGCAGTGGCCTCTCAGAAATTGATGCGCCGCACAAAACGGATGTGAAAGTGCAGTTGCGGTATAAATTTTAAGCCTACCTGTTAATCCTGATAAACCGGCGGACGTGTGAAAAATCACTGCCTTTAATCTCGTAAAAGTACAAGCCTTCTGTAAGTTCGGTTGTTTCTATCTGCACGCTGCCATAACCTGATTTGTCCGGATGAACAACTTGTTCTTTTATCAAACGGCCTGATGCAGAATAAAGCCTCAATTTCAGTGGCCCGGATGTGTTTGCCGGTACATTGAATTCCAACAGGCCCTGATTGTGCAGAGGGTTGGGGGAAACGCTTAATTCACCAGCGGGTCGACTAATCTGATTCAGTTTGCTCAGTCCTCCGTTTGACAGATCGGACCAGCTTTGCAGGTACCTGCTGTATCGGTATACATGACCCCCGCTGATGACAAACACATCAACCGCATCATCAACGCTGTCGTAGCGGACAGTGAGGTCGCTAAGCTGAACGATACCATCCGTTCGCTCCAGCCCGGTATTCGGGAGGGGATACCAGTATGCGGCATAATAGTTGTAAACATGCACCGAAGTATCTGATACAACATAAATGCCGCTGGGGTTATGGGAGTTGTTTTCACAGGCTGCTACTTCGTGGATGACCGGATGCCCGCTGTTTTCATTTAATCCATCTGAAGGAAATGCAAGCCATGCTTCTGAATACCAGCTGTATTCATACAGTGCTGTGTCTGTAATGCCGATAATGCCGCTGGAATTATCATACGTGTTATGATAGCAGGCGATGCGATTTATATCCTGTGCAGACAGGATGCTGCTGAGAAAAAGAAGAAATACAAGAGAAATACCCTGTTTCATAAGGTTGATTTTCATTACTTAATGCAAAAATCACACCGGGTTTTATGGTAGTTTTACCCAAAATCCGCTTTACCCATACATCATGAACGAAATTTTGCCATATTTGATGTGATTTAAGCAAAAATGGAGTTATGAAGGAAGAAACATTTATCCGGGAGGTAATTATTAATGAGATCAACGCATTAATCCGGCACAGGCATTACCGCGCAGCCTTTGTTATGATGGGTCAGACTGTGGAGGTTTTTGGTGCTTTTCTTGATGACAAGCCAATGAAAGCAAAACAGCAATCAAAGAAACGCTTTCGCAATGCTCTGTATCATCTTTTCCCGGGAAAATACAGCTCCCTGAACCGTGGGGATAAGCTGTATGATCAGTTTCGTTCATCCTTAACGCACATGCTAATCCCATCAATGCACCTTAAACTGGCAAACAATGCTCCGGCTTTGCATTTGACGCGTGAAAACAGCCGTCTTGTTCTGGATGCTGAAACTTTTGCCCGGGATGTTGAAAGGGCAGGAGAGGAGATTTTAAAACGCCTGAACTCCGGAGAGCTCAGGCGTAAGAGAATTGCTTTTGATTGGCAAGAGGATTAACGCAACTATGCAATGCCACCAAATTTTTCAAGATCAATTCTCGGGTTTACACATAATATTGGAGTTTCTTTATATGCTTGAAGGCTTTTATCTTCTTTCATTTTTTTAATATACCGCTTATAACTCGTTGACATAAGTGTGAGTGTATCCACATCCAGCTCATCCGCCTGTTTGAAAATTTCATCGGCGTAATTGTTAGCGATGGTTGCTCTGATAACTTTATAATCAATGAGCTCTTTTTCAAGAATTTTCTCTGCGAATTTCAGATTGCGTCTGACTTGAGAGTTTTTTTCATCCCCTTTAAAAACAGGGTACAGGAGAAAGACTTTGAGATTAAAGTGCCGGCTCAGGCTCTTTACCCAATTGAGATTTGCCCTGGTTTTCTGATTTGAGTCAAGGGGTACCAGTACTTTATTGAAAATCGGTTTGTCTTTTGGTTCCTGCACAAGCAAAAATGCAATTTTAATGAATTTGCTCACTACCTTCATGGCTTTTTTTAGGGTCTTTTTGCCATGTGTACCCATTACAGCAAGATAAGCATTGTATTCCCGGGCAGTAGCATAAATGGTTTTAAACAAAGAACCCCGCCGCGTGACAGCTTCTATTTTTATCTCAGGATGCGTTTCCTGGAAGGCTTTGGCTGCCTGGTCAAGCTCTGCCTGTTTTTCTTCAGCCTCGGATTTGCGCTTTACAACATGAATTAATACAATGGGTTTGTCCAGTGTTTTTGCAATTTCACCAGCTTTCCTGAGGGCGTTTTTTGCCGGCTCAGAAAAATCATATGGTACAATTATGCTTTTTTCCATATCAAAGGGGGTTAGTTTCTATATAGCTTAAACGCTTTATGCCCCCAAAAGGTTGCCTGAAGCATGCATTTTTTTTGTTTATACCTCTGATTAAACGTGCAAATCTTCGGCGGAAATAATAACTTATCGTCTGATTACCTGCGAAACATTAAAATGTGATGACTGAAGTATAAAATATGTCGGTACCTTTATTGTTGCTGACTTTCTGTTTTACCATACGGAATAATATCACGAATCATCATCTGCAGGCTTTTTTTATTCATAAACACATTTTCCTCAATGGTAAAGCAGATGTCAAAAGGGTTGAAATTGGTGATGTCATCATAATATTTGCCAAAGCCAAAGCCAATGGCATCAATGGACAAATTATCTCCCAGATGCTGTATGACTTTCAGTTTGAGGTGCTCGCCGCTTTTACCGACTTTCCGCGCATTTCCATTATCGTATACGTTGCGGGCAATGAAAACGGGTTTCATGTTGTCAGGGCCAAAAGGAGCAAATTGCTTCAGGATGCGGAAAAATTTTGGGGTGATGTCCTTAACCTCTATTTCCAGGTCTGCATCAATGCTTGGGATCAGTTGCTCAGGGCTGATATGTTTGCTGACGTACTCCTCAAAACACATTTTAAAATCATCGAGATTCTCAGGCTTTAACGTCATGCCTGCCGCGTACATGTGCCCGCCAAAATCCTCAAGCAAATGGCTGCAATGTTCAATGGCACCGTAGAGGTTGAAACCCGGTACCGAACGGGCAGAGCCACTCAGAAATCCATTTGATTCGGTAAGTACCACCGTAGGGCGGAAGTGGTGTTCTATCAAACGGCTGGCAACAATTCCGATTACCCCCTTATGCCAGTCTTCTGAATGTACTACCGTGGTTTTTCTGTTCCTTCCTTTGATGTCTTCGGCGATTTGTTCCATGGCCTGATCGGTAATCTCATGGTCTTTGGTTTTGCGCTCATCATTGATTTCGTTGATTTGATTCCCAATATCAACGGCCAGACTTTCATCCTCTGAAACAAGCAGCTCAACGGCTGTTTTTCCCGACTCCATTCGTCCGGCAGCATTGATGCGCGGCCCGAGCTTAAAAACAATATCGCTGATGACAATGTCTCTGTCTTTTAACCCGGCAAGTTCAATGATGGTTTTTAAACCTGTTTGAGGGGCTTTATTCAGGACTTTTAATCCGTAATGGGCAAGAATTCTGTTTTCTCCGGTAATGGGAACAATGTCGGAACCTATGCTTACAACCACCAGATCGAGCATCTGAAACAGAGAGTTTTCATCATGATTGTTATGCTGTGCATATGCCTGAAGCAATTTGAACCCAACACCACATCCCGATAAATGCTTATAAGGGTAATCGCAATCGCTGCGCTTTGGGTCCAGTACGGCAACAGCGTTCGGGATTTCATCGCCCGGGGTATGATGATCGCATATGATCAGATCAATATTGTGTTCAGAAGCGTATGCTGCCTTATCGATGGCTTTGATGCCGCAATCAAGAGCAATAATCAGATCATATTCTTTTTCTACAGCATAATCAAGGCCTTCGAAAGATATCCCGTAACCTTCGTTATAGCGGTCAGGAACATAATAGCCAATGTTGTCATTGAGGCTTTTAAGGTAGTTGTATACAAGAGAAACCGAAGTAGTGCCATCAACATCGTAATCGCCGTAAACCAGGATTTTTTGCTTGTCTTGCAGGGCTTTGTCCAGGCGCTCAATAGCCTTGTCCATATCCTGCATCAAAAAGGGATCGTGCAGATCGTTCAGGCTGGGACGAAAAAACTGCCTGGCCTGATCAAAGGTTTCTATGTTCCGCTGCAAAAGCAGGGTGGCAAGATGGTCATTTATATTCAGTGTTTCTGCCAGTTGGCTGACCTTCTCCTTATCTGCTATTGCTTTCAGTATCCACTTCCGATCCATATCAATTTTTACAGCTTATTGTAAGATAATACAATATTACTGATTTAATTTATGTTTTCGAAATTCTGATGGAAGTTTCTTGAGGCTGGTTGTGCATTTTCCCATGCATTAGACGCTTGCACAAAACCTGCCGGAAAGACCTGCCTGCCAACAGGCAGACACCTGGCGGGAAAATCATCGCATCCCTCATAAAATTCACCATCGTAGAGAAATGATAAGTGATTCGTTGCATTTTACCAAAAATAATCCCTGCATTGGTCATTGAAAACCTACACTCAAGCATGATAAACCACTTGAAAACGCCTGTGCTTAATGACAACCATTCAGGATCGGCAATTCGATTGCTGCCAAATGGGTGCCGTGATTTTTGTG
>CAYQMB010000064.1:0-3914 GCA_964418565.1 uncultured Bacteroidales bacterium
TGACAGAAATTGATCTTAAGCAGTGTTTTTTGTGCCTTCCCATATTCTGGCAACGCCAAAGCTGAGGGAGTGGCTTTTTACGGATGCAAAGCCGGCCTGTGTGAGTTTTTCAGAGAGATTAACCGTTTCGGCAAATTGCTGTATGGATTCGGAGAGGTATTTGTATGCTGCTTTGTCGCGGGAGATTAACCCACCCCAAAAGGGAATAATGCGTTTTAAATAGAACAGATAAAACGTTTTTACCAGCTTATTTTTGGGCATGGAAAACTCCATGATGTACAGCTTTCCACCGGGATTGAGAATGCGGTAGATTTCCCCGAGGCCAGTGTCCGGATTGTCAAAGTTGCGGATGCCGAAAAGCACGGTGGCCGCATCGTATGTGTTGTTTTCGAAGGGCATGTTTTCAGCAAAACCTGCGTGCAGCTCAAAGGATTTTTGGGGGAACGCCCCGGTAAGTTTAACATGTGCTTTGTCCATCATGCCTTGCGAGGGGTCGAGGCCGTGCAATATCTGAATGTCTGCCTTTGCCATTAGCATAAGCATGTCGCCTGTACCTGTAGCGATGTCCAGCAGAGACTTGGGGTTTTGCCTGCGAATTAAGCGCCGCAACTTGCGACGCCACAGTTTATCAATGCCCAGTGATAAAAAATGGTTGAGAAAATCGTATTTAAACGCGATACGGTTGAACATCTGCTCAACCGTATCGTCTGTGTTATTATGCAGTGGTTTGCCCATGCTTATTTTTCCTTGATTTTATTTTCCAGGGCTGACATGTACAGGTTTTTCATGTCTTTTACATACCCGACCGATATGTCATCCACCCGCATTTCACCTTTGGTAACATGACCAAGGGTTGAGAAGGGGAAGTCGTTGTCCAGCATAAGGTCTATAAACTCATCTTCTTTGTCAACATCAACGCTTACCACTACCCGTCCCTGTGCTTCACCAAACAGGTAGGCGTCTTTTCTGACTTCCGCATCGCTGGTGATGTCAAAGCCGAGGTTATGTTCAAAGGATGATTCTGCCAGGGTGACAAACAGTCCGCCGTCGGAAATGTCGTGCATGGATTCCACGAGTTGTTTTTCCGCCAGTTGCTGCAGAATGTTGTTGAGTTTTACCTCGAATTCCAGATCGAACCAGGGTGCGGGAGAATGTTTTACTCCGTGGTAGTGGTACAGGTATTCCGATGAGTTGATGTCGTTTTTTGAGCGCCCCAGCAGGAATATCATATCGCCTTTGCGTTTGAAAGACAGGCCGGTATGGAATGATTTGTCTTCCATCATTCCCAGCATACCAATGGTAGGTGTTGGAAACACCGGTTCGGTTTTGCCTTTAATGCTTGTCTGATTGTAAAAGCTTACATTTCCGCCGGTAACGGGCGTGTTGAATGCCTTGCAGGCTTCGCCCATTCCTTCTATGGCCATAACAAACTGCCAGTATGCCTCGGGGTTGTATGGTGAGCCAAAATTAAGGCAATTGGTGATGGCTGTTGGTTTAGCCCCTGAGCAGGCAACATTTCGTGCTGATTCGGCAACGGCAATCATGGTGCCGGTTTTGGGATCGGCCTTCACGTAGCGGCTGTTGCAGTCCACGCTGAGCGACAGAGCTGTGTTGGTGTTTTTAATGTTTACAACACCGGCATCTGAAGGTTTGTTGGTGCTCATGTTGTTGGTACGCACCATGCTGTCGTATTGTTCGGTAACCCAGCGTTTAGACGCTATGTTGGGCTGGCTGAGCAGGAATTCTGCTACAGCTTTGTAGTCCTGTGGTTCAGCTACATCCTCAATTTTAAATTTTCTGTGTTTTTTGATGTAGGCAGGCTCTTTGTATTCCCGTTCGTAAACAGGAGCTCCGCCGCCAAGGACGAGCGTTGAAGCCGGAACTTCGGCTACCTGTTTACCTTTGTACGAGAAATACAGTTTGTCTTCGTCAATCACTTCACCAATCTGCACGCAATTGATATCCCATTTGTCAAATACTTTCTGAGCTTCAGCTTCCCTGCCTTTTTCAACCACCACGAGCATGCGTTCCTGAGATTCTGAGAGCAGGATTTCCCATGCTTCCATATTTTTCTGGCGCAGTGGTACTTTGTCCAGGTCGATGCGCATGCCTGATTCGCCTTTTTCGCTCATTTCTGAGGTAGAGCAGATGATGCCTGCCGCACCCATATCCTGCATTCCGACAACCACGCCGGTTTCTATCAGCTCAAGGGTAGCTTCGAGCAGGAGTTTTTCCTGAAAGGGATCGCCAACCTGAATGCTGGGAATGTCGTCGGCAGAATCTTCTGTAATATCTGCAGACGCAAAAGTGGCTCCGTGAATTCCGTCTTTTCCCGTAGAGGATCCCACGATAAAAACAGGATTTCCTGCACCTTTGGCAATGGCTGATACCATACCGCCTTTTTTCATGATGCCAACGCTCATGGCATTAACCAGAGGGTTGGTGTTGTATGATTCATCAAAAAACACCTCACCGCCGACAACGGGCACGCCAAAGGAGTTGCCGTAATCGCCTATGCCTTTAACAACGCCTTCGAGCATCCATTTGGTGCTGTCTTTTTTGAGGTTTCCGAAACGCAGCGAATTGAGCTGAGCAATGGGTCTGGCGCCCATGGTGAATATGTCGCGGTTGATACCGCCAACGCCTGTGGCTGCACCCTGATATGGTTCCACAGCACAGGGGTGATTGTGGGATTCAATTTTAAATGCACATGCAAGATTACTGCCGATGTCAACAAGGCCGGCATTCTCTTCTCCGGCACCGGTGAGCAGTTTTCCACCTTCGCGTGGCAGGGTTTTCAGCCAGCGGATGGAGTTTTTATAGGAGGCATGTTCTGACCACATGACAGAATAAATGCTGAGTTCTGTAAAATTGGGCTTGCGGCCCATATAATCTTCAATCATTTTGAATTCTTCCTCGTTGACACCAAGATCAGCGGCGGTTTTGAGGTTAACTTCAGGGTATTTCATGGTAGCTCATTTTTCTTTGAAAACAAAGATAGAATTTTTTAGCGAAAGCGCAGGCCTTGTTGAAAAGCCTGGAAAAAAAATCTTTTACCCTGCGTGCTTACCTGATCCAGGCAATTTGATATCTTTAAGCTAACTGCTTAATCCGTTTGTTAGGGGGAGGCTGAGCATAAATGTGCTGCCTTTGCCTTTTTTGCTTTTTACTGAAATGTTTCCACCATGTTTTTCTGCAAATTCCTTGCATATAATCAGGCCGAGGCCCGTTCCGCTTTCCTGATTGGTTCCTTTGGTGGAAATGTTTTGATCAATACGAAAGAGGCGATCTACTTTATCTTCAGCCATACCAGTGCCATTGTCCCTGACAGAAATGTGAGAATATTCATCAGAGTAGTCGTCCTCAAGCCAGATGTCGCCACCTTCATTTGTGAATTTCACGGCGTTGTTAATGAGGTTGCGGAATATGGTTTTGAGCATATTTTTATCAGCCAGGATTTTTGTGTTTTTATTTATGTTGTTGTGTATGCTGATGTTTTTTCTGTCTGCCAGGTTTTGCAGAAGTGACAGTGTGTCCTCTGCTGCATCGTGTGGCTTGGTTGCCTCAGGTTCGAAACGTATTTTATCTGTTTGAGTTCTGGACCATTCCAGCAGGTTTATAAGCAAATCATAGCCTTTTTTTGCGGATTGGTACATCAGTTTGTAATAATGTTGCAGCTCTTCAGCGGATGTATCCTGACTTTCTTCAATCAGCAATTCAGAAAATCCGAGCATACCGGTGAAGGGGCCTTTCAGGTCGTGTCCTATGATGGAGAAAAATTTATCTTTGGTGGCATTGAGCTCTTTGAGTTGTTTTTGCTGGTAGCGGATGGTCAGGTGGCTTTTTACCCGCGCCAGCAATTCGGGGGCCTTGAAAGGTTTTGTCACATAATCCACACCACCGGCTTCAAAAGC
>CAYQMB010000064.1:4014-5943 GCA_964418565.1 uncultured Bacteroidales bacterium
CTGTTGGTAAGCATAATCAACTCCTTTCTTTTAAACAAGTTGCTTTAGTTCAGTAAACAGTTTATTAATGTGTTCAATATCAAAACCCATGGCTGCCTGTTCGAGCTGGTCGCCCGTTCGCATAAAATACGGATCATCCGTTTCTTCTCCGAATTTCAGAATTTTACTGCCGAGATCACTAATGGCCGACATGCTTCCGGAGGCCTCTGTTTTGTTTATCAGGTCACCAAAGGTGTCAGAAAATGCCGCGATATTTTCTTTTATGGGTTTTTGTGCTTTTCCCGGTTTTGCATCTTCATGCTTTGCTTTATCCCCCTGCACAGGTTGAAGGTATTTTATCAATTGTCTGCTGATTTCGTCATGCGAAACCGGTTTATCAAGGAATCCGTCAAAGCCGGCCTCCTGGATGTCACTGTCTTCAAAATGCATGGAAGAGGCAGTTACGGCAATGATTGGAATGTTGCTGGTTTTTGGGTTGGATTTTATCAGCCGTGTTGCTTCAATGCCATTCATTTTGGGCATACGGAGATCCATAAATATCATTGCAGGCTTATATTTTCTGGCGTGTTCAATGGCTTCTAGTCCGTTTTCTGCTTCTATGATTTCCAGCGCCATTTCGGATAAATAGGATGACAACAGATAGCGGTTACTGGGAACATCATCCACAATCAAAATGATTTCATTGGAAAAATGATAATCTGCTGATGCATCCACGGTGCCGGATGAAGATATGGTTGCAGCCTGTTCTGCCGGTGCCAGCTGGTAGAAATATAAACTAAAGCAACTGCCTTTTCCGGGTTCTGACTGCAATTTGATTTCTCCACCCTGAATTTCCAGTAAGCGTTTTGTTATGGATAATCCCAGACCCGTTCCGCCATATTTTCTGCTGTTTTGGCTGCTTTGCTGTTTAAATGCTTCGAAAATTTCATTTTGATTTTCCGGTGAGATCCCGATTCCGCTGTCTTCGATATGGCAGGCAATATCAATTGCCTTGCCTGATTTCTTGCCAAAGCGTTCCAGGATAATTTTGATGTATCCTTTTTCGGTGAATTTAACGGCATTACCGAAAATGTTCAGGAAAATCTGCCGTGTTCGCAATTCGTCCAGTGTTAGATATTCAGGGATATCCGGATCAATATCCACTATGATTTCCAGGCCTTTTTGCTGGGTTTTCAGTGAGAATATCTGAATGATTTCGTCTATGAGGTTTTTCAGGTTGGTAGGTTCAGGTTCCACCTTCATCTGCCCGGCTTCAATCTTGGACAAATCCAGAATGTCGTTAATCAGGTTCAGCAGGGTTTTACTGCTGGATTTAATCGAGTTAATGTAACTCAGGTTTTTTTGATCTTTCAGGTTCTTTGACAGAATATCTGAAAAGCCAATTACCGCATTCATTGGGGTGCGTATTTCGTGACTCATGTTGGCCAGAAATTCGGACTTGGCTTTGTTGGCTGTTTCTGCTTCCTGCTTTGCTTTTAGAAGTTCCTCTTTTGCTTTTCTCTCCTGTGTTATATCGTTTTTAATGCCGATGAAATGCAGCAGCTCACCTTTGTTATCTGTAATGGAGGATATGAGAGCGCTTTCATAATATACCTCGCCGTTTTTCCGTTTGTTTATAAATTCACCCTGCCATTCGTTTCCTGCCTTAATTGTTTTCCACAGATCTTTATAGAATTCATCGGGTAACAGGCGTGTTGACAGAATGTTTGGGTTTTTACCCACTACCTCATCTTTTGCATAACCGGTAACATGCGTAAATTTTTTATTTACAAATTGTATGTTGGCATCAGGATCGGTAATGATAATCATTGCAGATGCATTTTCAACGGCTTTTGATAAGGTTTTTAATTGTGTCTCTGCTTTTTTTCGCTCGGTGATGTCACGAACGATGCCAAGTGCATGCCAGTTCCCTTTGATTTTCAGGGAAGA